>JBJEFT010000203.1:3003-7804 GCA_051874315.1 Candidatus Ornithomonoglobus sp. | reverse complement strand
TGCCTGACAGGTAATTGGGTTGCCTAATGTGTCTGTAAATGTGTATGTGTAGGCTGTATTGATCACATCACCGAAGCCGAGGTCGATAAGACCGCCCGCTACGATTGAAGCCCACTTCTGAGCGCCTCTGTACTGTGAATGGAGCTTATCTGATACGTTATATGTTGCAAGAACCGTATCTGTATCGCTGCCATATGTACCATAGAGGAAGTCATAGCTCTTCTGCGCCAGATCAATATAAGGAACATTAAGCTCTGCCGCTACAGCTTCCATTCTGTCTGTCCATACTACGCTGCCGTTGTAGTCATGAACCGAAGCGTTAGGTGATACGAATACAACATCTACGCCGATTGCTTTCGCCTCGTTGTACATGTTTCTCAACGCATTTTTCATTATATCTTCGGTATCATATGTTCTGTCGTTGTAGCCGCTCTCAAGAACGAGAATATCACCCGGCTTTGAGCTTGTGAGAACCTGTGTGAATGCCGAGCCGTAAAGACCGTTGGCAGTTACACCCGAGTTACCGAGGTCAACAACCTCCGCGCCGGTTACATAGTTCTGAAGAACCTGACCCCAGCCTGTCTGCGCTGTGTTGTTTTCATCGCTTCCGCCGTTATAGTAGATACATACAAGCGAATCTCCCAATACATATATCTTCTTTGTTCTGTCAACGATTGACGGTGACTTAACGATCTTAACCGAGATATTTACACCTGTTTCATTCTGACCGCTTGCGTAATCAGCTGTTGTAATTGAAGCAACACCCTCATTTACAACAATGTCGTTTACTGCTAAGTAATTAACAGCGCTGCCGCCCTGTAAGATGTTGTTTACAAGCATCTGCTTATTTACATAAACATCGCATCTGTTGCCTGTGTCTGTTACAACAAAGTTATAAGTATCTGCCGGAATTGCAATATCATATCCTGCGCCGAGGTTTCCGAGTGTTCCCGGAGCGCCTACCGCATATTCAAATACCGGAGCAACCTCTACCTTATCAGCGTTTGTTGTGTCAACTGATGATGGAGCTGAAGTAACAACATTCTGTGAAACGATTGCGCCGTCCTTTGATGTTGTTACCTGGTAGCCTGTTATATGGCTGTCAGTGATAAGAGCCGTCGTGTCGATAGATGTTGTATTTCCTGTCGCCTCAGCGGTTACATAGTATGCCGCAACCGTTACAGGAACTGTAAGTGTTGAAACTGCTGTTCCGTTTGTGATCGTAGCCGTGATTGTCGCTGTACCTGCGCCTTCAACTGTCAATGTACCGTCCTCTGTGATTGTTGCCACATCGGTATTGTCTGATGTCCATACAGCTGTCGGAAGAATAGCCGCTACATCGTCACCGTAGGAGTCAATAGCCTTTGTAATGCTGTATGTTCCTGTTGTATCTGTTCCGAGGTTATAAGCCTGCGGTCCCGAAATCTCTGCGTTTGCAGCTGTGATTGTCTGGAAGTCGCCTACTTCAACATCAAATGATGCTGTCTTTTCAGCATTTATTGTGCTTGTTGCAGTAATTGTATATGTACCTGCTTCAGCTGTATCTGCTATTGAAAGTACACCGTCAGCAATTGTAACAGCTGTGTTATCGCCTGATACTGACCATGTGAAGGTCTCGTCAGGAACGATTACCGACTGACCAAGCGCATATGTTCTTGTTACTGTTGTACCGGAAACCTTAGCAACTGCATTAACACCTGAGATTGAAAGATAGTTGTGATCCGGCTCCTTTACCATGATGTTCGGAACCGAGAATGCGCTGTTATAACGATACAAGCCTGTTGCCAGTCCGGTAATGCTTGTAGGTATTACTGTAAGCGGTAATGATACGCTTGTTGTTCCGCATGATACTGTCACTGCTGAATTTTCTTTATCGATTACGAATGTAACATCAATGTCAGTACCATAAGCATAGTCAGAAACCAGATCCGCGCTGTTTGTGAAATTATTTAAGTCTGCATACTGGTTCATCGCTGCGGTACCGTTATAGCCGGTAAACGCCTTTATTGATGCATCAGCCGATAAGAGCTGAACACCAACGAACTTGCCCTCAGGAGCTACCAAAGTAAATAATCTTCCATTATCCGAGTAATTTCCGAAGCTTCCGAAATTAAGCCTAACTGTTACGCTTGAAATGTCCGGGAGTGTTACAGTCTGCAAAAGGTTCGTAGTATTGTTTCTTGAGCCGCCTGCTACTTCCCATCCGATCGGTTCATAATAGCTTATATCATTATTACCGATAATAAGAGTCTTTGTAACCTTCTGGTTTCTGTCATCTGTTGCCGCAACAACTGTTACATCATAAGCCGCGGTATCATTTGCTGCATTAAAGCCCTGCGCAACCGATACAACACCGTTTTCGTCGATCGTTACATTAGAATCAGCTTCATCTGATCCTGCCGGGAAGATCGACCATGCTGCGCCGTATTCATCTGTTGTCATCGGGATGCCGTACTGGTCAAGAACCGATACTGTAAAGGCTGCCGTTTTATTCGGCTCTGATGTCTTAGGAGCTGCTATAAACTCCTGACCGCCCTCGATCGTTACAGTGTCAGGAATCTTTATGTATGACATAACCGACAATGTAAGCTCTGCTGTCTGTGAATCCGAATTTACAGTAACTGTTGTTGTTGCATTGTCCTGTAAGCCCTCTGTATGCTCATAGCCGCTCTTTGAAGCAGTTACTGTATAATCTCCGTTCGGGAGCGCGAATACAGCTTCACCGTTTGTATCTGTAACAGCTGAAAGTGTTCCAACTGTAACTGCTGCATCAGCTAACGCTGAACCGTCATCTGTTACCTTTACACTAAGAATACCCGCATCAGCATCCTTTACCGAAACCTTGATGTTATCAATATCAAAGTTGCCTGCGCCTACGAAGAACTCAGCGCCTGTGAAGCCTGTCGCTGTAAGGTCAGCAACTGTTGATGAAACAAGTGTTCCGTCCGCTGCTGTTATAAGTACATACTGCTTATTGTTAGCAGGATCTATAACTGCCTTCAGATGCGGCAAACCGCTTGCCGGAGCCGGCGCTTCTGTCGCATCAGGATCCTTTGTAGGAGCTTCTGTTGTTGCGTCCTCAGTAGGAGCTTCCGTTGTTGTATCTTCTGTAGGAGCTTCTGTTGTTGTATCTTCTGTAGGAGCTTCTGTTGTTGTATCTTCTGTAGGAGCAGTTGTTGCTGCATCCTCAGTAGGAGCAGTTGTTGCCGGTGTTCCCTCTGACGAAACAGCTGTCGGCGCGATCGGCTTCATGCCTTCAAGGCTGTTCCATAGCATAACCTTTGTTCCTGCCGCTGCCTCAACCTCGATCGGTGTGCCTGCAGCTACATTTGAAATTGTTTCAGTTACAGCTGATGCGAGTATGCCGTTTTCATATACAGCCTTGACTATTACCGCTGAATCGGCCGACTCTGTCGGAACAAGAACTGCCTTTGCTAATGCTGCATCATCCGCAACGCTGAGAACTGCCGCTGCCGTACCTGTTACCGCCGGAATATCTCCGAAGCCTGTAAGTGTGAATGACTGATTTGACTCAATATCCATATCAAGTACAAGAACCTTGCCGTCCGGGATATCACTTACTGCCGGAACACCTGCTTCGTCAGCAAACTTAAAGGAAATGCCGCGTGAGCTTGTTGCAAAGTTGTCTGCAGAAACATTAAAATACTTATTTACGCCGTTCTGCTTGATTGATGCAATGTTGTATAGTCCATCTTGTCTATAACCGGCCATATATGTAATACTGCCTATTGTTATCGGTTCAGGAGCTGCACCGACAGATGAATTTGTTGATCTGATAATCTCAGCAACATCATAGCTCTCAAAGCTTTCATTGATATATACGCCGTCTGCTGCCGGAGCATCTGTTACTGCTTCAGTAGCTGCTTCTGTGGCAATCTCGGTAGCTTCTTCTGAAGCTGTCTCTGTAGCGGAAGGCTTTTCTGTAGGCTCTACAGCCGCAATAAGGGTTTCGCCTGCATATATACCGATAAGATTATTTACCGCCGGCTTAACTGTATATGTTTCGCTGTCTGTTGTAACATCTACAATATTGCCGTCCTTGTCATAGCCTACCGTAACATTGATTGTTACCTCTTCACCATCAACTGTGAAGCTGCATATCAAATCCTTTGTTTCAACAACCTCAGGTGTCGGAGCTGTTGTAGCCGCCTCTGTAACTTCGGGTACATCTTCTGTAGCCGTTTCTGTCGGAGCTTCGGTTATTTCTTCACCCTTTGCTGTGTATGAGAAGCCGTAAATCTGAAGTGTTGTACCCTTAGCCCATACAAGATACTCTTCGCCCTCTGCTAAATCAAAGGTCTGTGTGCAGTATGCGTATGCGTTATCAGCGGTGAATGTATCGACTGCGATCTCGCCGGACTGTACTGTATAGGTATCGTCTGCATTTTTAACTGATACCTTTGCGTCCTTGCCGTCAGCAGATACACATGCCCCGTCAACAGTCTGACGTCTGTAATAGAGCTTTAAGGTTCCTGTCTTTTTAGCTGTTATAACTAACGGTGTTGAACCTGACTTTTCTGTTATTGTGCCGGTACTTGGGTCTGAATCAATTCTGACCTGAATGTAATTTGTAAAGCTCTCGTCATCAATTGTAATTGCATTTCCTACAAGTGTTGAAGCATATGTACCAACAACCGTGAGCTTATCGTTGTCTGCATAAACAGCGCCTGCTGTTACGTCTGTATCAGCTGCTGCCTTAAAATCAAGAGCTGCTGCCGGAGCGTTTGTTGATACGTCCTCTGACGGAGCATCTGTTGATACGTCCTCTGACGGAGCATCT
>JBJEFT010000203.1:0-2791 GCA_051874315.1 Candidatus Ornithomonoglobus sp. | reverse complement strand
CGTCCTCTGACGGAGCATCTGTTGATACGTCCTCTGACGGAGCGTCTGTTGATACGTCCTCTGACGGAGCATCTGTTGATACGTCCTCTGACGGAGCGTCTGTTGATACATTCTCTGACGGAGCGTCTGTTGATACGTCCTCTGACGGAGCATCTGTTGACTCTTCCGACGGTACATCTGTACCATCTGCACTCTTAACCGTAAAGCTATACAACGACTGCGGTGCGAGTGAATAAATATCACTTGCAACTATCTTTGCTAAAGCAGAAGCCGCAATTGTTGTTTCAGGAATCTCAATATTAACATCTGCAATTCCACCGATGAGTGTACCGCTTACTACTGTTTCATCACCGGATGCATCAACTATAAGATTTACCGTATACAATCCGCTTGTAAATCCTGATGACCAGCCTGAACCACTGATATTGACACCGGATTCCTCAGCCTTTGCGCCAACAGCGTATGTAACACCGGCTTCAACTGTGTCTGTACCGCCCTTTGCAGCCTGTGATGCAAGAGCAAATATTATATTATTGTCAGAATCAAGAAGCTGAAAAGCATTCTTTCTATTCTTTGAACCTTCAACATTGCTGTCCCATACAAATGTAATTTCCTGCTTGCTCAAACCTGTGACAGTTTCATCAAAGGTTCTTACATCTGAATAATAATAACCGTATTCATTCAGATCACCTGACGTTACATTATACTGAGTGAAACCTAAACTGCCGTTACCGGAATTGGCAACACTGCCTGTTTTGCCGTTTACAAAACCAAAGGTTTCCTCCGGATTGCCAAAATCCTCGTAAACAACATAGCTTGAGTCAAGTTCTTCAAATGATATATCAAGAACTGTATTATCCTCTGCTACGGTAATAGATGTTTCAGCATCCGCAGCCGGAACATATTTGACACCGTCAACCACCTTGTAGCCTGTCATTATCGGTGTCGCGTTTACAACATCACCTTCCAGACAGTTTTCTACTGTATAAGTGGCTATAACGTCATCACCGATTTTATTATTTATGATGACATCATACATTGCTGCATCTGTCCATTCCAAAGTAAGAACCGGTCTTAATGTTTCATCTTCTGCTTCATTTGAATATACCGTAGCTCCTCCTGCTGCAGTATCTGCAATAAAGAATGAAAGAGTACCATCGGCATCATTCTTAACATAATTTGTAACATCAAAATCCAGTCTTGTTACAACATCCTTTGATATTGAATTTGTAGCAATATCAAAATATGAATCTGTAACGCCTCCTGTTTTCATCTCATCAGGGAGTGATGCATAAGTTAACGTCTCGTCCCATGTTTCGCAGGGGGTATAGCCTACCCATATATTATGACCTCTGTCTGCTCCTACAGCGCTAATCGATAATGTTGCCTTTATTATATCAGAATATGATTTATCCGCTTCAGAAACATCATACTTCATATAAGCAATATTATTGACACCCCAGCCGCTATTCGCAAACTTAATGCCGTTTGTTCCGCTTGCAGAATTATAACCTACAGCCAAAGTATCTGAATCTGCAAAAGCTGTTGACTCATCATCAGCATTCACATATGTATCAACCGTAGGTGAAAAATTCTGCACAGTATTCTCAGCGCCTGCCGGAATGACAATTGCCGAGAACGTTGACGCCGCCATTGCTACAGAAGTAAACAAAGACAGCAGTCTCTTAGTTTTGTTCATAAGAAATCTTCCTCTCTCTACAAATTTTCATTTAGGGTGGTCCGCATTACCCCATGATTGTTATAATTATATAATATTTTCACAATTATTACAATAAAATTATCCGATATTTTTGTCTGCTTTTTGCACAAAAAACATACCAAGAATTTGTGTAAAATTATTTCTGCAAAGCTATATATAGTATATAACAAAAGTCTTGGGTTTTTTAAGGAGGATAATTTTGTACTTTGGTGCTATAAAGATAATCTAACCGTTATTTCTTAATTTTTTCATTTTCCGCATAGGTATCGCATAAATTGCTTATACCCTTATTGAATTTCCCTGATTTTTCCCTAATTTCAATGCAATACAGTTATTCAATTGGAGGAATAGAATTTATTGCATCCCTTGCTTGTTCGTTAGACATGTGTCCGTAAACTTTAGATATCATATCCATATTAGACCAGCCACCTATTTTTTGCAAATATAGCATCGGGATATTGCTTTCAATTGCCCTTGATGCAAACGTATGTCTAAAATAATGAGCAGTAATAGCAGGGAATTTTTCTCCGTGTTCCTTTTTTAATTCCTTTTGGAATAGATTTATACTCTGTTCAACGCTTGTAAGTTTCCATCCGTCCATACGTTTGTTCAAGAATATTCGATTATTCTCATTCCAACTTTCATGCATTGCATTTGTTTGCCAGTTTTTTATATCTTTTAAAAGCCGTTTTAAAGTGTCGTTCAATAGTATTGTTCTGTCACTGGTTTTATTCTTAGGGGTAGAATTTTCAGATACATATTTACCACTGCTGTTATCTTTATATCTTGTAAGAGTTTTATTGATACAGCATAAAGAATAGTCATCACTTATATCCTCCCAAGTTAAAGCAATCGCTTCACCTATACGCACTCCTGTATTTAGCAAAAATACAAATAAGTCATATAAATTAGGGTGCTTCCTGCGTGCCGTTGAAAGAATTATTTCAATTTCTTCATCTGTCAATGCTCTCTTTTTTTGTGGTTCTTTCCCTATATCAAGTTTTAAATTCGTTACGGGCGAACGGGATATATACCCCATACCTACAGCATGTATAAATAATTTTTTTAGCA
>JBJEFT010000202.1:0-7810 GCA_051874315.1 Candidatus Ornithomonoglobus sp. | reverse complement strand
AGAAAGCCTATCTGAGCGCAGTTAAGGAGCGCATAGCCGCCTATAAGCAGCATAACGGCAATATCGCGGAGCTTTTTCGGGACAACAGCTGTAAAAAGCCCCACAAAGGTAAGTATCAGCATTATATGTATATAAGCCGGATGGAAAAGCCGCTTAAAGGCAGTTTCCGATACAGCGTTGGAATAGTCCTTTGTAAATCGGTGTGAGTTTCCTGTGAGAACCGCAGAAAGGACCGTAGCAGAATTTCCATAATAATATTTATATATAATATTATCGACCGCATCCCGGAACCTGCCGCACAGAATCAACGGTGAGAACCCCTGCAGCGTTTCGCCGGCAGCAGCATCCTTTGAATACATTCTTGTGAATATGTTTTGTGATTTATAATATTTAACGGCATCAAAGCCGTTTTCGTTCATCTGCGAGGGTAACTCTTTTATTATGCCGTTTACGGTTATGCTTTCGCCGCAGCTGAATTTTTCCGGGGTTGAAAGCAGAATATTTTCATTGTCTTTTATTATATCCCCCGCATGATTTATTTCTTTTACACGGAGAGTATATTTATAGTTATCACTTGTATTGCTTTCCTGTGCAGAGGAAATAATAATGCCGTGATATGTTACATATCTTCCTATGTAATTAACCGATTTATGCGTCCATGAACAGGAAGAAAACGAATATGTAATAATTCCGGCAGCAGCGCCGACTGCAAGGGTGAGTACGACCATATCCGCATTTCCCGCTAAAGCGGAGCGCAGAATGAATATAATAATGAAAACAGCCAGAGCGCAAAGCGGTATGAATGCGCCGAAGGCTGACGCGCATAGTATTGCTGCGACCATAGCTGCGGCAAGAATAATTGGTGAAAACCTCATGAGTGTGTCCTTTTCTTTTGTTTTCTTTTCTCTATATAATTATAGCATAATATATGTATAACGTCAATAACTGTGAAATGTTACAATTCTGTTACAAAATATTACGCTTATATTGCAATAAGACAACAAAAGTTTCATTTTTTTTGGAAAAAAGGTTGACAACATAGGGTAAATGGTGTATAATCTATCTTGTAATAAAACAGTAATATTTCTGAAAAGATTGTAACGATAATGTTAAGTGAAATGTAATTTTTGTAATATTACATTTAGGAGGTTATTTATAATGAGAAATTTAAAGCACACTATCATTGCCATTGCTGCAATTGTAATGGTAGGTACGCTTAGCTTTTTTCAGGTATCGGACATGTCAGCTCAGAGGCTGGAACGTGATATGAGACTTAGTACGGCAAATCAGATTGAAAATATTACAATTACGAGTACAGAGAGCGAGGAAGGCTCAAGGGGACTCGCGCTGACAAGCTCATATGAAGAGGTTCATTCGGTTGAGGAGCCTGTAGGTATAGTTGATCTGGAGACTGAACAGGCGATAGCTGAAAAAAGTTATCTCACTTTAGGATATGCAAAGGTTTCCGGCTCGGCGGATCTTAAAACAGAGCCGAATGAGGATTCGGAAACAATCGGCACAATGAACGGCGCTGAACAGGTCGAGATTCTTGAGAGTACCGAGGGTTGGTACAAAATAATGGCTGACGGTCAGTCGGGTTATGTGAAAAGTGATCTTGTAACACTTGATAAAGGTGATGCGGAGGAAACAGCGCTTCAATATGATCATTATAAGAAAGCAAATGTTACAGCAGCAAGCGGTCTTACAGTACGCGCATCGGGCAGTGAGAATGCCGCAAGTCTCGGTGCTGTTAATGACGGTGATAATGTTATCATAGTCGACCAGGAGGGAGATTATATAAAGATTCTTTATGGAGATGATTATAAGGAAGGTTATGTAATCAATACCGGTCTTGAGACAACAGGCGAATGGGTAGAAAAGGACGATGTCCATGCAGAGATCAAGCGCATTGCCGCTGAAAAAGCAGAGGCTGCAAGAAAAGAGGAGATTGCAAAGCAGAATGCAAAGAATGCATCATCTGTTTATGTAACTACAGACAGTTCAGCTTCTTCAGAATCGACATCAACATCCTCATCATCAAGCAAGGGACAGGCAATTGTTAATTCAGCAATGAAATATCTTGGTGTTCCGTATGTTTGGGGCGGTACTTCACCGAGCGGTTTTGACTGCAGCGGTCTTGTACAGTATGTATGCAGCCAGAATGGCATTTCGGTTCCGAGAGTCGCTGCTTCACAGAGAGGCGCAGGGCAGTATGTAAGCCGTGAAAATCTCCAGCCGGGTGATCTGGTATTCTTCTCGCGCGGCGGCGGCGTAAGCCATGTAGGCATATATATCGGAAACGGTAATATGATCCATGCTCCGCAGACAGGTGATGTTGTAAAGGTTTCATCGATCGAGACATCATACAGAATATCATCATATGCCGGCGCAGTCCGTGTATGGTAATAATTTAATAAGCTGCCAAATAAAAACTGCTTTGTTTATCTATCGGGAAATCGGCACCTGCGGCGCCGGTTTCCGGGTAGAGGTCTTAAGGTATAGGATGAAAATAACAAAGTATTATTTGTCAATAAATGAAATTCCACTCTGGATTTACGGGGTGGAATTTTTATTTTTTACATAAACTTAACAAACATTACGAAAACCGGTATTGAAATTAGTATAACACGAGGATATTTTTACAATTACAAGGTTGAAGAAAAACGACGTGAAATGTTAATATGTAATAAAGGAGATGAACGATTATGAATATAAACGGATTTACAAAAACGGGAAACTGGTACAGGGGCAATCTGCATTGTCACACAACAAATTCGGACGGTACATTAACGCCGGCTCAAGTTGCGGATTTATATAAAAAGAACGGCTACAGCTTTCTGGCGTTAAGCGATCATGATATTTATACGGATTACCGCGCGGAGCTTGATACGGAGGATTTTATCATTATACCTGCAATTGAGGCGTCAGCGGTGCTTTATAAAGAAAAGGGCAGCAATGACAGATTGGCAGTACATCATATACACGGTATATTAGGCACAGAGGAGATGCAGAAAAACGCCACGGCAGGCTTGTTTGAAAATATGAAAAAGCTGCCTGTTGTAAAGTTTTACGGTTCATGGAACGGGGCAAAGGCGGCGCAGGAGCTGGAAAATACGTTAAAGGCTCATGGCTGTATCACGATTTATAATCATCCTGTCTGGTCAAGGGTCGAAGAAAAGGATTTTATTGATATAGAAGGTATAACCGCTCTTGAAATTTACAATTACGGCACAGAAATTGAAAGCGGTACAGGCTTTGACTTTATTCACTGGGACGTAATGCTCCGCGGGGGAAAAAGGGTATTCGCGTCTGCAAGTGATGACAATCACAATGAGGAAAAGCTTGATGACAGCTTTGGCGGATATATTGTTGTTAAGGCGGATGAGCTTAGTCACGAATCAATTGTTCAGTCGATCATAAAAGGAAATTATTATTCCTCAAGCGGTCCTGAAATTTATGACTGGGGAATTAAGGATGATGTTGCTTATGTAGAATGCAGTCCGGCTCAAAGAGTCAATTTTATCGCGGGTAATCTTATTAATGCAGGGACCACTGTACTGCCAAAAAAGGGCGAAGCGTTAACAAGAGCGGAATTTAAGTTAAAGGGAAATGAAAGCTACATAAGGGTAGAGTGTATAGACGAACATGGGAAAATTGCATGGTCAAATCCTTTGTTTATTTCATAGATGGAGATACAAAAATGAGATATTTGTTAACTATCACAGAAATGGCTAAGCTCAGAAACACAACAAGCGAAACGCTGAGATATTATGATAAAATAGGACTTTTTAAGCCTGATTATGTATCAGACAGCGGACACAGATATTATTCGATCCGGCAGTATGAAAGGCTCGGAACCATTTTAGAGCTCAGACAGATGGGAATGCCGATAAATAAAATACAGAAGTATTTTGATAACCGCAATTACAAACAATCCATTGAAATATTGCGAGACTATCAGAAGGAGTTTGAAGAAAAGCTTAATGAGCTGATGCAGCTTAATGAAGCAATGACAAATAAAATTAAATTTCTGGAAAGTCTTTCGGAGCTGCCTGAAATGGAAACGGTTTTTGAAACAGAATTCCCCGAAAGATATATGATTACATTTAATCAGGAATCGGGAGATATGGAGGAACACGCCATGCATTTCACCAAGCTCGAAGCTCATATCAAGGAACGAATACCGGTTATAGCAAGTGACAGAATGGGTGTGTTTGCCGGTGAGATTCTGCTTCAGCCGAACGAGGAAATGATTCCGGCGTTTCCGATGATTATGGTATCTCCGCTGTCTGCTGATGAAGAATATCTGAAAAAGATCCCAGCGGGAAAATATGTCTGTATGTATTATAAAAACGGAATACTTGAAAAATACGACAAATCCTTTGAGATTATAAAGGAATATATAAGAGAAAAAAATTATCGTATATCAGGGTGGATACTGCAATTCTATAAATTAGATGTAACACTGACGAATGACAGAAAAGAAACAATACTCGAAATCCAGATTCCGGTAAAATAAGTCTTATTATTATAATGTTTTAAATGGATTTTACAGATTTTTACCCGAATTTCATAAAATTTCACAGGAATATGTATTGAAGTTGGTGTAACACAAAGCAATATAATATCGGGGAACTTGAGAAACAAGTCGATAACATTTAGGAGGAACAAAAAATGAAAGTAAAATTTTTAGCGCTTGCATCGGTGCTCGCGGCGGTAAATTTATTGGCAGCAGGCTGCCAGTCAGGCGGAAGCACGCCGAATGCAGATGTAGATTTAAGTTCCATGACGGTGGAGGAAATCACCGCTAAGGCAAAAGAGAACGGCGAGGTAAACTCGGTAGGTATGCCGGATGACTGGGCAAACTGGTCAGAGACATGGGCAGGAATTACCAATACATACGGCTTAAAGCATACAGACGTTGATCTTTCATCAGCAGAGGAGCTGGCTATGTTTGAGGCCGAAAAGACAAACGCAACCAAGGATATCGGTGATGTGGGCGAAACCTATGGAGCGGTAGCGGAAGAAAAGGGACTCACATTAAAGTATAAGACAAGCTACTGGGACGAAATCCCTGACTGGGCAAAGGATGACGACGGCGACTGGGTTGTGGCATATTACGGAACAATGGCGTTAATGACGAATAAGAGACTTGTGCCGGAAGCTCCGACCTCATTCGGGGACTTATTAGAGGGCGACTATATGGTCTCAATCGGAGATGTTTCAAAGTCAACGAGAGCGCAATATGCAGTTCTTGCCGCAGCCTATGCTAACGGAGGCGACGAATCAAATATTCAGCCCGGTCTGGACTTTTTCAGACAGCTTGCCGAGCAGGGACGTCTTGATAAGGGTGAATTTACTTTCAGCAGAATTGAAAAGGGCGAAATCGGTGTAGCGATTATATGGGACTTTGTCGGTATAGGCTATCGTGAGCAGATTTTAGAAAACAATCCGAATGCTGATTTTGAAATGTGTATTCCGAGTGAATGCTCAGTACAGAGCGGATATGCTACAATTATCAACGCGTATACCAAGAGACCGTATGCGGCAGCCCTGACAAGAGAATATATTTTAAGCGACGAGGGTCAGCTGAATCTTGCAAAGGGCTATGCAAAAACAGTAAGAGATATTGAGCTTCCCGCAGAGCTGAAGGAAAAAATGATTCCTGATGAGCAGTATACAAATGTTAAGATGGTAGAGGATCCGGATGCATGGGAGGAAACGGTATCGCAGCTTCCGTCACTCTGGAATGAAGAAGTTTTAGCTTACGCCAAATAACACAAAAAGGTGACAGAATATGAAAAAAAATAAAACCAAAACATATTTGCTTGCCTTGCTCCCGTTTATAATTCTTGTCGGAATGTTTGAAATTGTTCCTGTACTGACTATCATTGTGAGGAGCTTCACTCCGGAGGATGGCAGCGTAGGGATCACGCTTGCAAATTACATAAGGGTATTTAGTAAAAACCTTTATCAGACGGCAATAGTAAACAGCTTGGTTATCGCCGTATTCTCATCTGTTATAGGTCTTGCGGTCGCGTTTTTCGGCGCTAAGGCAGCTTATGAAAAGGGCGGTACGGCAAAGAAAATATTCATGAGTATTCTGAATATGGTTTCAAACTTTTCGGGTGTGCCCCTTGCATTTGCATATATTATCATGCTCGGCAACACCGGAGTGCTCACGCTTATAGGAAAACAATTCGGTATAGGTTTTCTTGCTGACTTTTCACTGTATTCTGTTTCCGGCTTAATGATTACCTATATTTATTTCCAGATTCCGCTTTCGGCGCTTCTGCTCCTTCCTGCCTTTGAGTCTATCAAGGAGGAATGGAAGGATGCGGTTGCGCTTTTGGGCGGAACCAACAGAATATTCTGGCTGAAGGTGGGTGTTCCTGTGCTGATGCCGAGTATTCTCGGCACATTTTCAACAATGTTTGCCAATGCCATTGCGGCTTATGCAACAGCGTATGCGCTTGTTATGAATAACGTATCCATCCTGCCTACACGTATTTCCGAACAGTTCGTAGGCGATGTGGTACAGAATCCGCATCTCGGCGGCGCGCTTGCGGTTGTGTTAATGCTGCTTATGGTAATATCTATTCTTATCAACGAGAAAATCGCGGCAAAGGGCAGGAGGAACTGATATGAAAAATAAAACAGGAAAAAAGGGACAGGGGCTTATACTCTGGGTCATTGGAATATATCTTATCTTCCCTCTGTTTCTGATAGCTCTTTATTCGCTTTTTACAGAGTGGATTGAAGTAATTCCGAACGGATTTTCATTAAACGGATATACAGAATTATTCGGAGATGTCTATTTCTGGCAATGCATGTTAAGAACGCTTTTAATATCTGTTGTTCCTATCGCGATATGCACTGTGGTTGTGTTGCTGGCTATGTATGTTGTAGTTGTATATATGCCTAAGCTGGATAAGGTAATAAAAACGATCTGTACTATACCGTATGCTATTCAGGGCGTTATTCTTCCGATCAGTGTTCTCGGTTTATATGTAAACGCGCCGGCGCCTTTTTCAAACCGCGTATTTATGCTGACGAGCACATACTGTATTGTAATTCTGCCCTATATCTATCAGGGTGTGAGAAACAGCCTTAACGCGGTTCATGCGCCGAGACTGATCGAAGCGGCGCAGATGCTGGGCGCGGGCAGGTTCTATGCCTTCTGGAAAATAATTTTGCCTAATATTACAAACGGTGTAATGATCTCGGCAATGCTGGCATTATCAATTGTATTCGGTGATTTTGTAATTATAAACACCCTTGCCGGCAACTATTTCCCGACGGCGCAGATGTATCTCTACGCGGTTATGAGGGCGTCAGGTCAGAGGAGCAGCGCAGTTGTTGTCGTATTGTTTGTTGTAACATTGCTGATATCCCTCGGGGTCTTCAGCCTGCAAAAGGAAAAAAATAAGAAGCTTTAGGAGGAAGTTTCAATGTCTTATATAGAATTTAAGAATATAAACAAATATTACGGAGAGAATCAGGTGCTGAAGGATATAAGCCTGAATATTGAAAAGGGACAGTTTGTAACGCTGCTCGGACCGTCGGGCTGCGGTAAGAGTACGCTTTTAAGATGTCTTTCAGGACTTGAAACAATTTCCTCAGGCAGAATTTTCATGGACGGGGAGGATATTACAGATGTTGAGCCTAAAAACAGAAACATCGGTATGGTATTTCAGCACTACAGCCTGTTCCCTAATATGACCGTTGAAGAAAATATCGCCTTTGGTCTGAAAATGAAAAAAAGACCGGAGGAGGAAATCCGTGAAAAAGTAAAAAGTGCCATGGAAAT
>JBJEFT010000201.1:0-2036 GCA_051874315.1 Candidatus Ornithomonoglobus sp. | reverse complement strand
TGGACAGAAAATGATAACTGAAAAAGATATAAAGACAAGAGTCGGCGAAATTTTGACCGATAACGGTTTCAATGTTGTGGCAAGTGAGGTTGATGAAGGTTTTAATAAGCCGGCTGTATTTGTTTCGGTGTTTCCGTCAAGCGCAAAGCTGCTGTCATGCGGAGGCGCGACAGAGGAGGTAACGGATTCAATCGAAATAAAATATATATCTGCCCTTGAAACAGTGGAGGATTGTATTGATACAGCAGGTAAGATAAAACAGCTGTTTTTGTATAAACCGTTTGATATTGCTGATCGTCATTTAACGATACAGGAAATTGAGTTTGAAATTGAGAAACAAACACTGTATGCGTATTTCGATATTTCATTTATTCAGGTAATAGAAACAGATGATGATTATGATGAAATGACAGAGCTCATTTTGGAAGGGGGAATATAGAATGGGTTTACCCGAAATACTAATTGAATTTAAGGCGAAAGCCGAAACGGCAATACGGCGTTCAAGCAACGGAACTGTCGCTGTCATACTTGCCGATGACATGAAATCCGGCGAGGGCAATTTGAGCTACAGCTATGCGACCGCTTCGGATTACGGCTTGAGCAGCTCATGGAGTACAACAAACAGACGGTATTTGAATCTTATCTTTGCAGGCTCACCGAAGAAAGTGCTTGTAGAGCGCATTGCAACAAAAGATACAAGCTATGAGGCAGCACTTGCAAGACTCAAGAACAAGAAATGGAACTGGCTGTGTATCCCCGGTATAGCGGATGCTGATGTTGAGGATATAAAGGACTGGATAATAGCACAGCGGAGCGCGAAAAAGACCTTTAAAGCTGTGCTGCCCAACTGTGCCGCAAACAATGAGGGCATAGTGAATTTTGCAACGACAGGCATAAAGTGCGGAGCGTATTCTCATTCTACAGCGAATTATTGCGCTCGTATTGCGGGCTTGCTTGCAGGACTGCCTATGAATGAGAGTGCGACATATTTCGTTTTAGACGATGTTGACAGCATAACGGAGTCAATAACTCCCGATGCGGATATAGACGCAGGAAAGTTTATTCTCATAAACGATGGCGAGAAGATAAAGGTCGGCAGGGGTGTAAATTCTCTTGCGACACTCTCCGGCAGTAAGACTGAGGATATGAAAAAGATAAAAATTGTTGAGGGCATGGATCTGATGCGTGATGATATCCGGGACTCGTTTGAGAGTAACTATATTGGTATCAATAATTCATATGACAATAAAATGATGTTCATAGCTGCAGTCAATCAGTATTTTGACGGACTTGTATCACAGGGAGTCCTCTACGATGAGGGCGAAAACAGAGCCGAGATAGATATTAATGCACAGCGTGACTGGCTTGCTCAGAAATATGATGTGTCGGAATACTCCGATGAGCAGATAAAGAAGGCGAAGACAGGCAGTTATGTATTTGTCAAGGCGAATGTGGAATTCAGTGACGCAATCGAAGATTTGAACTTCAGCATCAGCATGAACTGACGAAGGGGGTAAAAACATATGGCAACAGACAGACGCAAGCCCGCGGTCGGCAAGGTTATCTCCGGCACCCACGGCTATTTGTGGTGGAACGGTGATTTGTGCTATGAGGTGACTTCGTTTGAGGCTAAGCTTAAGACCAACCGTGAAACCATAAACTTTTCAGGCGATATGTGGGACGATTCAAAGCTTATGGGAATGTCGGGAACGTGGTCGGCAAAGATTAAAAAGATATATTCACGCGGCAAGGAATACGCTGAGAGCCTTGCAGCGGGTATTGACGAGAGACTGTCACTTATCGGAAAGCTAGCCGATCCTGACAACGGCGGTACGGAACGTGTACAGCTTAAGTCATGCTGGCTTGATGAACTGACCTTACAGGCATTCGAGAACGGTAAATTGACAGAGGACGAATTTTCAGGTGGATTCACAGGATTTACGTATCTTGATGATATAGCGGATCCATGTATATAAAATTAAGAAATAATAATGCAGAATGCAGAAATGGCACATAAATACAGATTTTCCGTTTGT
>JBJEFT010000200.1:0-2036 GCA_051874315.1 Candidatus Ornithomonoglobus sp. | reverse complement strand
GTATCCTCATACCGATAACGCGTCACATTCATAACCTCTTTTACGGTTATCTTCTGTGACGGTGTAAAAAGCAGCTCATAATCCGTTTTATACGGGTCGGTTCCGACAGCTCCATGAAGCAGTCTTCTTCCTCCCCATACTCTTATCGAATTTGAATCCTTTACAGGCTCCGCGTAGGTTTCACGGAGATTAATTTTTCCGTTGCTGCTTTTGAGAATGTTATTTTCCTTTGCAAAGCTCACAATATCCTTTGACGCTATTACATCCTCCGACTCCACATCTACCTCTCCGAGCATATATGCATTTGCAATAACCGCAGCCTTGTCCTCCGGCAGCTTTATCGCCGCATACTGATGAGCAGTATATATCTCCATATACCACGCCTCGTCCTTATCGGCAGTCATGATTATACTGCCCTCACACGCCCCGTACCTGTCCACAATATCCGCGATTATTTCAATGCCCTCTCTGGCGCTTGCCGCGCGAGAGAGAATGATATCATTAATCGACAGCTCATGCAGACCGTTTTCTGTAAACGGATCCGCTGCAGCAGCCTTTTCATTAGGAAAAGCCGTGATTGTTGCTGTTGAGGCAACTCCCAGCTCATTAAAGCCCGCCTCTCCGTAAGGAGTCTCTCCTATTCCTCGATCCGCTGAACCGGGTACTGCGGTGTATCTGTATGTATGCGGCGGATATTCAAGCTTAAGCCCGACCGCATCCGTGAAATACTCGCCCGGTTCATGATCCTCTGCCGGATGAACTATAAACCGCTTACTCTCCCCGCTTTCCATATCCTCGGTGCGCATAAGCATAACGGAGCCGTCCGCCGACACGGCCTTTCCCACATAAACTCCCGTGCATGCAAAAGCAGATGCCGCGGTCAATGCCAGTGTACACAGCGCCATAAACGGCACAGCAGATATTTTTATGTTTTTTCGCATGTATTTCAAACCTTTCATTATTACTGTCTGTTAAGCATGTTATATAATACATTATATTTCATATTTTGTCAAGTACGCTGTGCTGCACCAAAATTTGTCTTAATTAAGCAACAGTAAAAATTGTTCAAAAAAACGTAAAATTTTAACGCCGCGGTTGACAAATATGTGAAATTTATTATATAATTATTATATATAATAACCCGCGAGAGGAGAATTAGAAATGGGATACTATTTTGACGATTCAAAGAGCATTTACTCATATGAGGGAACAGAACCGAAGGCTGTCATAAATTCACTTGCGCACAGATACCTCGGTCAGAACCTTGAGCATGGTCTTTACTACAGAGCATACTGCAATGACGGTATTACACGCGTTTCGGACTACCGTTATGTAATTGATTTCAATAAGATTTATCCGGACGCAAAGCAGAAGGACTGCGTATGGGCATTTACCTCGGCTTATTCAAACGGAAAGGGCGGCACCGACTTTGATGTCAACTGCTTCGGTCCTATGACGATGTATGTAAACGGCGAGATCGTTTATAAATCTGACATCTTCAAGGAGAGATATTCTGAGAACGCAACAAGAGTTCATCTCCCGTTTGAGCCGGGCTGGAACGATATCCGCATCTGCTTCAAAAAGACAAAGGCAGGCTTCGGCGGTCAGTTCGGACCGTGGCTCGGAAAGTGGGATTTCTATACCATTATGCCCACAAAGGAGCGCAGCGGCCAGGAGGGCTTTGTGTTTACTGAAATCGTGGACGATCAGTATGAGCCTGAATTTGAAATCGGCATGAGCGAAAAGGATTTCGCAAAGAAGCTTTATCCTGAGACAGAATGGTCAGACGAGGACAAGGCGAAGGGACAGCTTGCGAGAATGTTCGGTACAGCTGCGGGCAAGTACGCCGTTGCATGGACAAAGGGTTTCTTTAATGATATAGCGGACACCACATATAAATTTGAGATAGACACTCTTACACCGGCAACGGTTTATGTTGACCGCAGAGAGGCTTATACAGCGCCTGCCGGCAGGAGTGAATTTACACTTGATATACCCTTCGGCAATCACGACATAGTTGTAAAGGCTGAAAGCGG
>JBJEFT010000199.1:0-2046 GCA_051874315.1 Candidatus Ornithomonoglobus sp. | reverse complement strand
ATCTGGATATTTATTATCATCATTCTCATCTGCTGCTGCGGCAACAACGGCTGCGGAAACTGCGGAAACGACTGTGACTGCCAGCATCCGTGCTGCTGATTAAATCTGCATAAACCGCGGATTTTTATGGATAAAACAAAACAGATATACGCGTGATTAACCGGCGCGGCAGGGCTTACGGGCTTTGCCGCGCTTTTTATTCTTTCGACAAAATTAATTCAAAATCGTATTGACATAAGAAATTTTTCGAGGTATAATATTGAAGTGCAGCAGGTATCGCGCAGTACATATTAAATGCTTTTCACTAAGTTTTCTATAGTCAATGTAATGAAGAAGGTTTAGTGAAAAGAGGTCTTAACAGCATGCATTAAGTATTATTAAAATACGAAGTTTTAATGAATGCTATACAGCAGCCTGCTTCAAGGGGTATTCTGGCTGAGTAGCAGCCAATTTGGTTTATTGTATTTTTTAGATGGTAGGGAGTAGATAAATATATGTTTTTCAGAAAGCGCAAGACGGATGAACATAGTATTGATGAAGGCATTGACGGGAATGTTGAGAAAATGGATGGAGCTGAGACTGACGAGGAGTTTTTAGCTGAAAACGAGTCAGGATTGCATACAGGGGAGTCTGAAAATATTATTGAGGACGCCGGACAGGAGGAACAAGAGCAGCATGCAGAGGAGAAAAATACAGAGAATGAACAGTCTGATGCTGTTGAGGAAGAAATAGACGATTTTGATATTGTCGGAGATGCATGGGTTGATAACGCGCAGACGGAAACGCAGAAAGAGCCGCAGACTACTGAAGAGCCGCAAAATACCGAAGAGCCGCAGGAGCCCGCGCAGCCTGCGGAAACAGATGAGGAGCGCGCCGAAAGATTAGAGAAAAGGCGCCGGATACTGAAAAAGACCGCAAAAATCAGCGGTATAGCGATTGGCGGGATTCTGGTTATTTATCTGGCAGGCGCAGCATTCTATAATTCGCATTTTTTCTTCGGGACGATAATAGGCAATTATAATTGCTCAAATATGAGTCTTTCAAAGGCTGAGGAGCATATTACAACAGGAATTGACAATTATTCATTTGCTATATATGAGAATAACGGTGTTGTCGAGAATATAAAGGGTGAAGAGGTTGGTCTTGCAACTGTTTCGAGAGAGAGCATAGAGGATATAAAGGCAAAGCAGAATCCGTTTATGTGGCCTTTCCCGGGAAATCAGCGGGTAATCCCTATGTCCGCCGAAATTTCACTTGATGATGAACTGCTAAAAAATAAAATCAGCACATTGCAGTGCGTTCAGGAGTCAAATGCTCAGATGGACGGCGCCATTGCCGGAATATACTATGATGAAAATGATAAGGTTTATCATGTGAAGGATGACGGGACTCATTCTATTGTAAGTGAAAGAGCATTGTTTGAAAAAATTTCAGGAGGAATGAAGGGACTTTACGCGGAAATGAATGTTGCGGAAGAAGGTCTTTACGGAAGTCTTGAAATTGACGATAGGATGAATGACACGTTATGGATACTCAATAACTGTCTTAATACTGTAGTTACTTACCAGCGCGGTGATGAGACAACAGTTCTTGACAGAGGCACAATTCATACATTGCTTTCGGTTGCCGATGATTATTCGGTGGTATTCAATGATAACGCCATTGCCTCGTTTGTAAACGACCTTGCCTCTCTTTACGATACTGTAGGAACGACAAGAACTTTTATGGGCTCAGGCGGCGCGGAGGTCAGTGTTTCCGGCGGTGACTACGGCTGGAAGGTTGATCAGAACAAGGAAATTGCCGAGCTTAAGGAGGTGATTCTTGCAGGTCAGCCTGTAACCCGCGAGCCGGCATTCAGCAGAACCGCAGGATCACACGGACCGAATAATGATTTCCCGAATACATATGTTGAGGTTAGTATAGCGGCGCAGCATTTATGGTATTACAAGGATGGCGAGCTTATTATTTCAAGCGATGTTGTTACAGGTAATCCATATGCCGGCAACGGTACTCATACAGGAGTATACTATATTAAGTATAAAGAGA
>JBJEFT010000198.1:0-2052 GCA_051874315.1 Candidatus Ornithomonoglobus sp. | reverse complement strand
AAATTAAACGGGAGATGCGTCAAAAACATCTCCCGTCTTTTGGTATCGGTATTAACTTCAGCATATAGATATTTATTTCATCATCTGTTTCAATTATATTTAATATCTATTTTATTAACATCATTCGACCGCTTGTTCTCCGCCGCACACTTCTATAAGCTTTTCAGCTATCATAGGAACATAAAATTCTTCACAGCAGGCTACATTCGGGTGCGAGCCTGCGCCGTTTATTATGTACTGCGCCATCTCATCGGGGTTTCTTGTGTCGAGTGCTGCATCTTTAAACATATCAACCACAGCAACGTCCCATGCTTCACACATTTGTACCGATAAATCATGCAGCGTAGTCTGAATATCAAAATCTCTTGCGCCGGATTTATGAATGGTTACAAACACAAGCTTTGAGTTCGGCCACTTCTGTTTCATTGTATAGAGTATTTCCTCAAACGCGCCGCAGAATGTGGAACTGTCAAACTCTGCCACGCCGCTGCCCTGAATTGTTCCTAAAATTTTGGTTACATCAGGATTTGCTCCGGCGGCATTGAAGCTGTCACTTGCAGGATCGCCGTACGCGTCGTTTGTGTATCCGTCAAATACTATAAAATCAGGCTCAACCTCAGACGCACTGTTTACCTGAGCAATAATATCGTTTCCGCTGTCAATAACCGTTGCTCCGTTCTTAGCGTATTTCGTAAGATACATACTGTACTTGTTTGCGATAAGGTTCATAAAAGCGTTATTCGGCGCGTTGTGACCGTACACAATGCTGTCGCCAAAGGCGTAGACAGTCTTGTAATTAAGAACGCTTTTTATTTCCGGCTCGGCAGGAATACCGTCGCCCGTTATCGCTATCTTCAAATTATCTACGCCTACCGTGCCGCTTCCGCTCGCCGCGCGCACATACATTGAGCCTATATTATCAGCAACGCTTGAACTGTAGAAGTCCGCATTTTCAACAACAGCGATGTAACCATTGTTGTTTGTCAGTTTCACAGTAACCTTCTTTGAAATAAAGTCCGCATCAGCTTCAAGATGTACCCAATCACCGATTAAATCTGTGCTTATACTCTGTCCGTTCACGAGGAACGATGCGCTGCCTTTTTTATGAACAAGGCCGATTATATGACCTGCCGAATTCTCGAAGCCGTAGCTGATTTTATTGCTGCTGAAGGAGGGCGATGTGTTGCCTATTGAGAATTGGCTGTCACCTGTTATGCTTGTGGGAGCAAATTTTAAGTCCGCCTCAATTTTTATAGTCTTGCCTTCGCAGTTGATTTCATTAAAGGTTGTATAAGAGCCTACTGAGCTTGTACCGGTACAAGTATAGCTGAGATAACTGCTGTTGTCGTTCGCAATAGTCAGACTATGAGCGCCATCACCATTTTTCCATTCGCTATCATTTAATGTATAATTCTCAAAATCCTCATAATAATCATACTGACCGACAAGATTAAATACAAGCGTAATTTCAGTATTTTCTGTAAGCGTTACTTCTGTCGTTGACTTTGACGCGTTAAACTGATACAGATTTGTTTTTCCATCGCTGTTTTTAACTGCAAAATCTGAAAGCAGTTCATCAGGAACGGTATAGCTGTCGCCTACATATACATCGTTTGTAATGATAGTGTTATCCTTTAAGGAAGTACCTTCCTCGTCAACATATTTAATCGTCACCGTTGCAGGTGTTAAATCTGTATCGGATGTCATTTCCACATTAATCGTCTTTGACTCCAATGCCGGAGTAAGCTCGAGCGGCATTTGTACTGTACGGTAGCCATCGGCTGAAGCGGTTATAATATAATCTCCCTCGCAGAGCATATATTTTCCGTCCGCATTCGGTGTAATTTCCGCTTTCGTTACTGTTTCGGTCACTGTTATTTGCGCGGAAGCTATAGCAGACTTATCCGCCGCATTGACCGCGTTTACCGTGATTGCATACTGCGGCGCGGTCTGTGTTGAAACCTTTACATTATCTATAAGACACGCTCTGTCACTATTATTATAACTCGTTTCAAACTTAATTGTTTTGATGTCGTTCGATGTATTTGCAAG
>JBJEFT010000197.1:0-2055 GCA_051874315.1 Candidatus Ornithomonoglobus sp. | reverse complement strand
TACCGCCGTTATCGGTTACGGCTGAAGATGATGTATCTGACGCGGTATTTGATGAACCGGCGCCGGATGCGCTTGTACCGGATGAGCCTGTCGATGATGATGTCGTACTGCTTGTACTGCCGCTTGCGCTGCTGCCTGCAGATGAGCTTGTACCTCCGGAGGAGGATGTGCTGCCGGTTCCTGCTGTGCTGCTCTTGGTCGCACCTGATGATGTTGAGCTGCTTGTTGTACCGGATGTTGAACTGCTTGTTGTACCGGCTGCTGAACCCGTGCTGCCCGATGCCGGAGCGGCTGTGGTTACGGATGAAGCTGCGGAGCCTGTCTGGGTGGTATTATTAACCGCTTCTGTCGCTGCCGGCTCAACTGTGCTTAACTCAGCATTTGAAAAGTCAATTTCATCAAGTCTGTTAAATACCCAGCCTTCGTCAATGAGCTGCTCAATAAGCTGCGCAAGCATATCTACCGTTGACTGCTTATCAGCCGAATCATGCATTTGAATTACAAGATTGTTAAGCTGCGGTTTGTACTTATTAAAGTAGAACAGAAGATTCTCTGCTGTCTTTGTAACTCCTGTAACATCATCTCCGTTTGATGAATTCCAGTCACACTGGTAAAAGCCTTCTTCCGCCGCTTTTTCTGCGAGAGTGTCTGTTTTGGTATAATTACTGCCTCCGGGGAAGCGGAAAAGCTTGAACGGTTCGATACCTCCGGGCGCGTTTGCAGTTATAAGCGCATATGTTTTATTGATCTCGTTCATAAAGGTTGCTTCATTCGAATATATTGTACTGTAAACATTGGTATATGAGCTAACCGCCGCAAGATGCCCCTCCTGCATAACTCTTGTACAGAGCTGCGGATTTTTCTCAATTTCCTTTCCGGTCATAAAGAAGGTTGCCTTGATGTTGTATCTGCGGAGAATATCAAGGATCTGAGGAGTTATTGTTTCATCCGGACCGTTCTCAAACGTAAGATACGCGTGATTCTTCTGCCCAGAATTTTTTAATACGGTAAGCAGATCATTGCTTCCAGCCTTCGGAGCTGGAATACCGACAGCTGATGCTGTTTCCGTCGAGGATGGCATTTCTGAGACTGAAAGAGGATCCTGTGTTGCAGTAACACTGTTTACTGCTGTTCCCTCACTTTCCTTTTTGCTGCTGCATTTTGAAATGCCTGAAATTATAATAATAATTACCAATATGAAAAGCGCTGCTGAAAGAATCAGCTTAATAATACGCATACGCTCCCTCTGTTTTCTCTGACGCTGAAGACGTTCACGCCGTCTCGCTTCAAAATCATTTGACATTGCCAATTTGTTCACCTCAAAAATAGTCTGTATTTATTAAAAACCTTACTGGATTATTATACACTATGAAAACGTAAAATTCAATCTTTTTTTACAAAAATCTTTTAAATTTTGTAAAAAAATATTCCACATAAATCGGGCAGCGCACAAAATCGTGTTGTTAAGCCATTTTAAAAAACTTAAAGCTCATCAGATTTTAATATATGGTGGATGGCATGATTATTAAAAAGCATATAATTAATATATTGTATTTTTAATCCGTTTATGTTAAAATAAGTACATAAAATAAGGAGCGTAGTGTTATGAAAAATGAAAAGACATATAAAAATATTATGAAGGAATATATATTTCCGGTTCTTATGATTACAGCTGGCGCGGTGCTTGCGGCATTCGCTCTGGAGGAGTTTCTTGTTCCATCAACCATTCTTGACGGGGGAATTACGGGCGTAAGTATGATACTCGATAAGCTGACGCCGTTCAACATGAGTGTGTTTATCGTAGTACTCAATCTGCCGTTTCTTATCATCGGCTTTAAGCAGATGGGCAAATGGTTCTTTATGAGAGGTATTTACGGTATGCTGTTATTTTCTGTGATGCTCGAGGTGTTCCATGATCTTGCAAATGTCACGGAAACGGAGCTGCTTGCGGTTGTGTTCGGTGGAATTATTTTAGGCGCCGGAGTAGGTCTTGTTCTGCGCTACGGCGGCTGCCTTGACGGAACGGAGATCGTGGCGCTGCTTATAAGCCGCAAA
>JBJEFT010000196.1:0-2058 GCA_051874315.1 Candidatus Ornithomonoglobus sp. | reverse complement strand
TTACGGCGGCAGAGGCTTCGGGAAATACGAATGTTTTCCGGAGCTGCAGCGGTGCAGCTGTGATAGAGCCGTATACGAGCAGCACAAGCACAAAATACCATCTGCTGCGCTATAATACATATCCAAGCAGCTATTGAGACCATGAGAGCAAAACTCCGAATGGGTCTGCAGCAAAACTCATTAAAGTTTTTCTACAGACCCATTCAAATCTGATTTATTCATATCCCTAACAGATGTGAGAAGCTCTATATCCTCCCTGTGCCATTCATTACATTTCTGATATATGTACTCCCATTACCTTGTTCTTTTCAATAGCCAACCGAACAGCCGCTTTCGCTCTTTTTACAGCCTGCTTATTTATAATATATTCCTTTCTTTCCATGAATATACACCTTCCTTTCTGTAACGCTCCACAGGCTCCTTAGAAAAGCAACTTTTGATGATATTAAGTTGATTGAAGATACATATAATGAACATTTCAAACATGAAATTGATAATGGAGCATTTACTGTATTCAAAAAAGGCATATATCCAACGAGAAAAGATGCAGAAAAAGCCATGAATGCCGGTGCATTATATGTGTATGAAGAAAACAACAATATTGCAGGAAGTATAATTATGGATAAAGCGCAGCCGACAGAATATACGGGAATTGATTGGGGGCAAACTCTTAGGAGTGATGAAGTAATGGTTATTCACTTGCTCATGATTCGTCCGGGAATGTACGGGAAAGGGATTGCAACATCTCTTGTTAAGTATGCTATGGAATTGGCAAAGAATAACTCGTGCAAAGCACTAAGACTTGATACAGGAAGTCAAAATATTCCCGCAATATCACTATATAAGAAATTAGGCTTTCAAATTGTTGCAACCGGGTTTATTAAAGTAGGTGGTACTATAGAACATAGCGGACACCTATTCCTTGAAAAATTGTTATAAATAAATTTAATGCATGCGCATAATTCCTCTTTTCATCATTTAATAACATACGGCACTTTAAAGTACTCCAGATACTTTATAAACTTATTCTGTCCCGAAAGGC
This sequence comes from Candidatus Ornithomonoglobus sp., assembly GCA_051874315.1. Lineage (GTDB taxonomy): Bacteria > Bacillota > Clostridia > UBA1381 > UBA1381 > Ornithomonoglobus. Next base: position 1,016 of record JBJEFT010000196.1, on the reverse strand, counting down.
AGGTATCAATCAAATATCCTTTTTCATTATTCCATTCGGACAGACCTCTGTAATAAAACATTTTGAGGCTGTCGTCAATAATAAACGGTACAATATTATTTTTCAGGCATTCCTTAAACATTATAAGTCTGCCTACACGACCGTTGCCGTCCTGAAACGGGTGTATCGTTTCAAACTGATAATGAAAATCTATTATTTCTTCCAATGTATGCTCGTTCTTTTGATTATAGTCTTTTAACAGGTCTTTGATTTTCTGCGTCACCGTTTCAGGACTTGCTGTTTCTTTTCCGCCAACCTCATTAGGAAGTTTTTTATAATTCCCCACATTGAACCAGGCTTTCCTTGAATCGCTTGTTCCTGACTTCAAAGTGAAATGCAGCTCTTTTATAAACTTTTCGGTAAGCTTATAATTGGCATTATCAATTATCATATCGATACATTTAAAATGATTTGTTGTTTCTATAATATCATCGACATTCAAAGCAGCATTTTCCGCGCCAATAGTATTAGTTTCAAAAATATATCTTGTCTGGTCATACGTCAGCTTACTGCCCTCAATATGATTTGAATTATAGGTAATCTCTATTTGTATCTTGTGATAAATTCCGCCTTTGATAGAACATCTTTTTTCTGCCCTTAATCTTTCAAGAAGGTTTTGAGGTTCGCCGCTTTTTTTATTTATTCTTTCGGGTTTTGGGGCATTTTCCGGAATATTCCATGTCTTTCCGGTCAAGAATGCGCCCGGTATTCTGTTTTGCGCGCAATAGTTACGCACTCCCCGCTCTGACATATTCCATCTCTTTGCCGTTTCAGAAACAGATAAGTAATTCATAACCTTACTCCATAATTTTATGCCGTTATCGGCATAATTATCAAAAAATCATCCATTAAATCTTGTGTTTTATGCCGATAATGTCTAAAAATAAATACACTCTTGAAAAACAAAAGTGTATTTGTGTAATGGCGGAGAAGGAGGGATTTGAACCCTCGCGCCGGTTGCCCGACCTACACCCTTA
>JBJEFT010000195.1:0-2065 GCA_051874315.1 Candidatus Ornithomonoglobus sp. | reverse complement strand
AAAAATAATAATACATTTCATCTCATGGGCAGGAGCATCAGCTATATTATGTCTGTGGGCAAGGCGGGCGATTTAATACATCTGTATTACGGTAGAAAGCTCAGAGACAGGGATTATTCCCAAATAAAGTATAAATGGATAGACTGGGCGGCATATGACGAGAACAATATAACACTTGAAAATGTATGCCGGGAATATCCGTCGTACGGTTATAATGACCTTAGAAGCCCGGCATATTCTGTAACGAACGGCAGCAGCGTTTCGCAGCTGAAATATAAAGGCTATGAAATAAAGGAGAATTATGCGCCAAAGCTTAGCGGTATGCCGTCACTTTTTGCGGCTGATAAGAGTGCGCAGACTCTTGAAATAACTCTTGAGGATGCAGCTGCCGGAATAAAGGCGGTTCTGCTGTATACTGTTTTCGATGAGTATGATGTTATATTGCGAAGCATAAAATTTATAAATGTATCAGACAGTGCAATTGAGCTTGACCGCGCCTATAGCGCGAGTCTTGACATAGCTGCCGGTGATTATGATTTAATTCATTTTTCGGGAGGCTGGGCAAGAGAAAGAGAGTATTTTCGTGCTCCGGTAATACAAGGGATAAAAACTGATATTTCAAATGCGCGCGGCGGCAGCGGACATTGTATAAACCCGTTTATTATGCTTGCAGAGCATAATGCGGATGAGGAAAACGGGAGTGTATACGGTTTTTCGCTTATATACAGCGGTAATCATTCTTCGGCAGTCGAGTGTGATCAATACGGAAATATAAGAATAATGCAGGGAATAAATCCGTTTATGTTCAGCCATAAGCTTAAGTGCGGCGAATGCTTTGAAACGCCACAGAGCGTGCTTTGCTACAGTGATAAAGGAATAGGCGGAATATCAAGAGAGCTTAGTGATGTATACCGTTCAAATCTGTGCCGCAGCAAATGGCAGCACAAGGACAGACCTATACTTATAAACAATTGGGAAGCAACATATTTTGACTTCAATGAAGAAAAGCTTCTTGCTATAGCTGAAAAAGCAAAGCAGGCAGGAATGGAACTGTTTGTACTTGATGACGGCTGGTTTGGCAGCAGAGATGATGATACAAGAGGACTGGGCGATTGGTATGTAAACAGGGATAAGCTGCCTTCGGGACTTAACGGACTGGCGAAGAAGATAAATGACATCGGGCTTAAATTCGGTTTGTGGATTGAACCGGAAATGGTAAACCCGGATTCCGAACTGTATCGCGCACATCCGGATTGGGCAATCTCTGTTCCGGGAAGAACGCCTGCGCTCAGCCGTAATCAGCTTATACTTGATTTAAGCCGTGCGGAGGTGTGTGATTACATAATAAAGATAATCAGCGATGTTTTGGAAAGCGCAAATATAGAATATGTTAAGTGGGATATGAACCGACCTATGACAGATATGCCATACAAGGGCTATAACCATGAATACACATTGGGATTCTATAAGATAATGGATGCGATTACAGCGGCATTTCCGGATATACTCTTTGAGGGATGCAGCGGCGGAGGCGGTAGGTTTGATGCAGGTGTACTTGCATATATGCCGCAGATATGGACAAGTGACAACTCGGATGCCATAGCAAGACTTAAAATACAGTATTCAACTTCAATGGGCTACCCTGTATCAGCAATGTCGGCACATGTTACAGCCGTCCCCAACCATCAGAACGGACGTGTAACATCGCTCCAAACAAGAGCAGAAACTGCATATGCCGGAGTGTTTGGGTATGAGCTGGATATTACAAAGATGAGTGATGAGGAACTTAAAATGGTAAAGGCGCAGGTTGCAAAGGATAGGAGTTTAAGAACACTTATACGAACAGGCGATTTCTACCGTCTGCAAAATCCGTATGAAACCAATTACTGCGGCTGGGAGGTTGTATCAAAAGACAAAGAGAAAGCGTTTGTGTTCTCATGTCGTATCCTTTCTGTTGCAAATTCTCAGGACAGACGTATAAAGCTCAAGGGACTTGACGCATCATCAATGTATACCAATACCGAAACGGGGAAGATATATGGTGGTGATGTGCTTATGTATATGG
>JBJEFT010000194.1:1605-7923 GCA_051874315.1 Candidatus Ornithomonoglobus sp. | reverse complement strand
GTCACTAGTTCGAATCTAGTTACCGCTACCATATAAAAAGCTCCGGTTTTGCCGGAGCTTTTTATATGCCATGAATATGCGGAGCTATATAGCATGTGCGTTAAGTACTTCGTATTTTAATAATACTTATAATACATGCTGTTAAGACCTCTTTTCACTAAGTTTTCTTCATTTCATTGACTATAGAAAACTTAGTGAAAAGCCTATATGAAAGCTATTTCCATGAAATACAGAAACAGCAATCAGAACTGCGCCGCTGATTTTAATCAATTTTTTAAAAGAATTTTTTCCGCATTTTTATGCGTGATAAGCTCCGATTCCTCCTCCGACACTCCCGACGCTTTAAGAAACGCCAGAGACTCCCTCGGATCCTCCCACGGCGAGTCCGAGCCGAAAAGCACTCTGTCCGCGCCGCGGCGGTCTATCATTCTCCTGTACTGCTCAAGGCTCATGTAGCGGCTTACGACCGAGGTGTCAAGATACATATCGAAGTCGTCAATGAACCGCTCCGCCTCGTCCCATTCCATAAAGGCGCCCATGTGCGCAAGGATCACGCGCGAGCTGTCAACGCTGTTAAGCAGCGGGCGCAGATGCTCCGTTGTCGCGCGGTACGGCGGATATATCCCGAGGTCCTTTCCGGCGTGTATCGTTATATACAGTCCCAGCTCTGCGGCGCGCTTTACAAGAGCGATGAATTTTTCATCATCGGCATAAACGCCCTGATAATCGGGGTGTAGCTTTATCCCCTTAAAGCCGCGGGACACAATATCGCAAAGAGCTTCCTCAACATTGTCCTGATACGGATGCAGCGACGCGAACGAAATTATGCTTTTTCCGTCGGTTATCTCCCGGGCGTATTCGTTAATTGTTCTGTACTGCGTGACCTTAGTCGCGATCGGCATAATAACGCTCATATCGACCTGCTTTTGCGCCATTGCCTCCTTCAGCTCCGCCAGCGTTCCGCCGTAGCTCATCTCCTGCTTTATATCGTATACCTCCGACATATTCTTCTGCAGCGCCGCGAAGGTTTTCTTAGCGATCTTATCCGGGAACACATGCACATGAAAATCTATCAACATATTAAATTCCTTCTTTCTATAAAGGTTATTTTAACATAAAAATGAATAGCTTTCAAGAATTTACGGCAAGATAAAAAAAGAAATCCGCGCCGTCGGTACATTACGGCAATATTTGAAAAATATTGTCTTAAACCTGCACATAATTCATAGTAATTCGGTGTGAATTATGTGAATTACGACGAATCGGTATAAACATCAAAAAAACTATTGACAACAGGTGTAATTTGGAGTACAATAGTATAGAATACGTTTGAACCACCATTCATATGTTCATATGTTGGCTTTTATCATGGAAAGGACTGAATACAGATGAAAACGGTATATTTAGATAACAATGCAACAACAAGCATTTCGCCTGAGGTTGTAGACGCTATGATGCCGTATCTTACAGATATATGGGGCAACGCGTCGTCAATCTTCTATTCGACAGGTCAGAAGGCGGAAGCGGCGCTTGCTAAGCTCCGCGAAAGTGTCGCTGAAAGCATCGGCGCGGCGCATACAAATGAAATCTACTTCACAGCGTCCGGCTGCGAGGCGGACAACTGGGCGATCAAGGGTATCGCCTACGCGCACAAGCGCAAGGGCAACCACATCATAACAACAAAAATCGAGCATCACGCGGTACTGGGCGCCTGTGAATTTCTTGAAAAGCAGGGCTTTGAGGTAACATACCTCGATGTTGACGAATACGGTCTTGTAACACCGGAGCAGGTCGAGGCGGCGATCACGGATAAGACGATACTTATCACTATTATGACCGCAAACAATGAGATCGGCACGATAATGCCGATAAAGGAAATCGCAGAGGTCGCAAGGAAGCACAAGGTAATATTCCACACCGACGCGGTTCAGGCGATCGGACATATGCCTATCAACGTGCAGGACTTAGGCGTGGATATGCTCTCGATCTCGGCGCACAAGTTCCACGGTCCCAAGGGCGCGGGAATGCTCTATATAAGAAACGGAGTAAGGATCGAGAACCTTATCCACGGCGGCGGTCAGGAGCGCGGCAAGCGCGCCGCAACGGAAAATCTCGCGGGCATCGCGGGTCTTGCAAAGGGACTTGAAATAGCGGTCGCAAATCTCGACAGCAACATCGCGCACATGAAGAATATGCGCGACAAGCTCATAAAGGGACTTTTAGAGCGTATAGATTACGTCAAGCTCAACGGACCGGCTCCGGAGGACGAGCGCCGTCTCTGCAACAACTGCAACATCTCATATGAATTCGTTGAGGGCGAAAGCATACTCATGCGTCTTAACATGAAGGGTATATGCGCGTCAAGCGGCAGCGCCTGCGCGTCAGGCTCCCTTGACCCGTCGCATGTTCTCATGGCGATAGGAGTTCCGCATGAGATCGCTCACGGCTCGATCCGCTTCAGCGTCGGCGAGGACACAACGGACGAGGAAATAGATTATGTGCTTGAGGTTATGCCGAAGATCATAGACGGTCTCCGCGCAATGTCGCCGATGTACGAGGAATTTGAGGAAGGAAAGCTTGAGTCCTTCACAAGAAAATTAGCTGAAAACAAATAAGAGGAGGAAGATATACAATGTACAGTGAAAAGGTTATGGACCACTTCGAGAATCCGAGAAACGTCGGACGTATTGAGGACGCAAACGCTGTCGGCGAGGTCGGCAACGCGGTATGCGGTGACATAATGAAAATATATATGAAGATAGAGGACGGCATCATAAAGGACGTAAAGTTCAAGACGTTCGGCTGCGGCGCCGCTATCGCGACAAGCTCAATGGCAACGGAGCTTGTAAAGGGCAAGTCGATACAGGAGGCCTTGGAGCTTACAAACAAGGCGGTTATGGAGGCACTCGACGGACTGCCGCCGGCAAAGGTGCACTGCTCGGTGCTTGCGGAGCAGGCTATCCATGCCGCGCTCAAGGACTACAGCGAGAGAACAGGCATAGACCTCGGTCTGGGAGAGCTTGAGCACGAATTCGACTGCGCGTCCTTCCATAAGGATATGGCGGAAAAGAAACAGTAATGTATAGTTAAATCAAAAATGGGCTGCGGCAGCAGTCCGTTTTTGATTTAATACCTTCACCCTAAAAATCATGTCTGGAGCCACAGTCAATGCGGTATTTTTCAAAAATATTAACGATCTCCTCTATTGCTTCAAAATCGGATAAATCATCATTTTTAATACATTCCCGAATATCTTCAAGTACAGATATTGCGGTAGTCTGCACTATACAATTGACGTCTATGTTGTTTTTTTTCAGATTATCAGCTATTACATCCGATATGCCGCCTGCAAGTAATTCAAGCTTTAATTCCATTGAAATCCCTCCGTATTACAAAAAAGTGCGCTGCCGATTAAACCTCAGCAACGCACAAAAAACGCTGCTTTGATTTAATGCTGCAACACACTCAATATCTGCGAATATAAACTCAAAACAGGTAAAGACAATCAAAGCATACGCGTTTTTAACTAACTCGTACACCTATTTTAAGTTTATATTAATTTAGTGTGTTGCAGATTTATAATACCATATTCTCGTCAATTTGTAAATACAATTTTATAAAATTTTATGATTAAAAATGCAGGCAGAAGCATTAAGGAAAACAAAAAGGGTACATCCGTACCCCTTTATAATACCTGTAATCAATCGACCGTCTTATTAACGGCGTTATGTATTTTTCTTCTTTTATGCGGATGGCGGCTTTTCTTTGTTGAAAAGTCCATTCCGGGATGCACCTCGCCCCGCTTTGTATCGAAGCATTCCTCAATATCCTCAAAGCTTTCAAGGCTGTAATCCTCCGCGATCCTCAAAAGCGCCCTCGCGCAGGCGTAGGCATCGTCATACGCCTGGTGATGGTTGAAGGTGATGCCCAGCGCATCGCACAGCTTATTCAGTCTGTGGCTTTCAAGCTCGGGATATGCCTTCTGTGAGAGCTTGACCGTGCACATATACGAGAATTCCGGTACCTCTATCCCGAAATGCTGCAAGGTCTGGCACAGGACGCGCACATCAAAGCTTGCGTTATGCGCGACAACCATTCTGTTCTCAATATCGGGTCTTATCCGTTCCCAATACGCGTCAAAGGTCGGCATATCCTTAACCATTTCCGGCTTTATCCCGTGTATTTTTATATTATACTCATTAAACTCAAACGGCTCCGGTCTGACCAGAATTTCTTCCCGCCGCACGATCCTGCTGTTTTCGACCACGCACCAGCCAAGACTGCACACGCTTGTAAAGCTTGAGGTGGCAGTCTCAAAATCTATCGCCGTAAAATCCACTTATGTTCACGTCCCCTTTTGTCATTTCCTGTTAAAATATTCGATCTCCGATGATGTGAGGTATCTGAAGCGTCCCTCAGGGAGATTGCCAAGCTCCACAATGCCCACGCTGTCGCGGCGGAGCTTTTTGACCTCATGCCCTACCGCCTCAAACATTTTGCGCACCTGGCGGTTTCTGCCCTCGTGTATCGTCAGCTCAACGAGGGTCATTCCCATATCTATCTCCAGTATCTCGCATTCCGCCGGAGAGGTCTTTTTACCGTCAATAACAACCCCGCGGCGGATCCTGTTAAGCTCGGGAATAGTAAGCACGCCCTTTAAAACAGCGTAGTATTTTTTAGACGACTCAAAGCGCGGATGCGTGACCCTGTTCGCCCAGTCGCCGTCATTTGTCATAAGCAGCAGTCCCTCTGTTTCGTAATCGAGACGTCCCACAGGGAATATTCTCGTGTGTATTTCCTTCTGCACAAGGTCCATGACCGTCGGACGGTCAAACTGATCCTTTACCGTGGTCACATATCCCTCCGGCTTGTTGAGTGCAATATATATTTTTTTCTCAACCGCCTTTACAAGCACGCCGTCAACCTCGACACGGTCATTGCCTATCTCGACCTTGACGCCCTGCTCGGTAACGGGCTTACCGTTTACGCTTACCCTGCCCTCGTCTATCAGCTTTTCTGCAGCGCGCCTTGACGCCGTGCCGCTCATCGCTATATATTTCTGAAGTCTTACTATTTCGCCCATTGTTGTTTTCTCCTGTTTATAAAATATTTTTTATCAGCGTCAGTATTGTGAACAGAAAGCACGGCCTGACCGCCGTTCCCATTCCCGCCGCAAAATTCTCCTTTGCGACAACGTCCACACAGCCTGCGCTCCTGCCGTTGCATAATATCTCTATGTAGCCCGCCTTTTCTCCCTTGTTGAGCGCGACGCCGTCCATATCGGGAATATGCGGGACAATGTCAATATTGTGATAGCCTTCCCCATTCACCGGAACGTTAAAATCCTCCGCCGCGACCAGGTCGCACGACCTTCTCCCATTTACGGCATGACCGAGGCAGTCACCGGCAGAAACGGCGTTTATAAGGCGGCTGTCGCCAAACGCAAGCTCCATAAGCTCCTTGTGCTCCTTCCAGTCGTCGGCATCGTTAAGAGTGACTGCGATATATTCCGCCCCGTTACGCTCTGCGGCGCTTACAAGGCATCTGCCGTCAGTCTTTGTGTAGCCGGTTTTTACGCCCGTGCAGCCGTCAAGCGTACCTAAAAGCTTATTATGGTTTATGTATTCCATTGAGCCCTGTGTTCCGTCCGCGCGGACAAACTCGGCGGTATAGAGCTTTGTTGAAACGATTTTGCGGAAGCTCTCGTCCCTCATCGCATACCGCGTTATCAGCGCAAGGTCATAGGCTGTGGTATAATGCCCCTCCTGATCGAGGCCGTTCGGGTTCATAAAGTGCGTGTTCTCTGCGCCGATCTCCTTTGCAAGCTCATTCATTTCAGCCGCAAAGCTGTCGCAGTCTCCGCTGACATATTCCGCTATCGCCACCGCCGCGTCATTGCCGGAATTAAGCATAAGCCCGTATTCCAGAGCCTCCATAGATATCCGCATACCCGTCTCGATATAAGCGGAGGAGCCTTCCGCCGCAGCCGCAGCCGCCGAAACCGTGACGATCTCATCCTGTGATGTTTCCTTCAGCGCCGCAAGCAGCGTCATGATCTTGGTCGTGCTCGCCATAGGCAGCCTTTCGCCGCTGTTTTTCTCAAACAAAACCTCACCGGTAACAGCATTCATCAGACACGCGCTCCCCGCCGCGTCGGCATATGCCGCGGCAAAAGTCCGCGGAGCGAGGAGCAGCGCCGACACTATGAGTAAAACAATCCGTCTCATCAGCACCATCCGCTTTATGATTTTTTCGCTATATCTATTATTATACACGAAAAACATTATTTATGCAAGTGTTATTTGACATCATACTGAT
>JBJEFT010000194.1:0-1505 GCA_051874315.1 Candidatus Ornithomonoglobus sp. | reverse complement strand
AAAAAATGACCTATAATGAAGCACGAAAATATATAGAAGAACTGAAGCCGCGCGGCATACAGCCGGGACTTACAAGCATTGCGGCGCTTTGTGAGGAGTTGGGCAGTCCGCAGAATTATCTGAGCATTGTCCACATTGCCGGAACAAACGGCAAAGGCTCAACGGGAGCGTTCCTTGCGTCAGTCCTCAGCGCGGCGGGAAGGAGCGCCGCGCGGTTTGTATCTCCGGCGGTCGGCGATTACCTTGAAGCGTTCACAATTGACGGCAGACCGATACCAAAGGAGCTGTATGCCTGCTGCGCGGAGCGGGTAAAGGCGGCAAACGAAAGGCTTGCGGCGCGCCGTATATTCCCCACCTCGTTTGAGGCGGAAACGGCGATCGCGTTTCTTGCGTTCCGTGAGCTCTGCCCCGATTACGCGCTTATTGAATGCGGCATGGGCGGCAGGCTTGACGCTACAAATATAATATCCTCCCCGTTCTTGTCCGTAATAACGTCAATATCATCCGACCACAAAAAATTTCTGGGAAGCACGATTGCGGAAATAGCGGCGGAAAAAAGCGGTATAATAAAATATAACTGTCCTGTCGTAACCTGTGAGCAGTCCGATGACGCTATGGAGGTCATAGCCGCGGCGGCAAGGGAGCACGGCTCACCGCTCTATATTGCAGACGATATTGAAAACGCGCGGTATTATGAGGACAAAACCGTATTTGACTTTGAGGGTGAGGAATATACAATTCACCTCCCCGGAGTCTTTCAGCCGCAGAACGCGGCAGCAGCGGTAAAGGCCGCGCAGCTGCTTGGAATAAGCGGCGAAAATATCCGAAAGGGACTTGAAGGCGCGGCATGGGAATACCGTTTTGAGCGGCTCGGAAAATATATACTTGACGGCGCGCATAACGAGGACGCCGCACTAAGACTTGCGCAGTCGATACGGCAGTATCTTCCTCAAAAGAGTCCGGCATTCATCTGCGGCTGCTTTTGCGACAAGGACTATGACGCGATAGCGCGCATCACAGCCCCCCTTGCGGGCGCCGTATACTGCATAAAGCCGCCGACCGAACGCGGACTTGAAAGCGAAATTCTGCGGGGCGCATTTGAAAAATACGGCGCAAGGTCGTATAATGCCGGAACTCTCGAGAGCGCCCTTGAAATGACAGCGGAATACGAGTCGGTCGTGATTTTCGGCTCGCTCTCGATACTGGGCGATGCAAAACGCCTTATACAAAACAAACAGAAGGGTAACAACAATGCAAAGATGCGATAAAATATATAATCATCCGCAGTACCGCGCGCAAATGGCTCATATTGAAGAGGCGGAAAAGGACAGAAAATTCTGTCTGCACAACCTCTCACATTCGTTTGATGTGGCAAGGATAGGCAGGATCATGATACTTGAACAGGAGCTTGACATAGACACTGAGCTTTTTTATGCCGCGGCGCTTCTGCACGATGCCGGACGTTACAGCGGCATCCCCCACAACGAGGCGGGCGCGGAGCTTGC
>JBJEFT010000193.1:0-7927 GCA_051874315.1 Candidatus Ornithomonoglobus sp. | reverse complement strand
CTGCATATCATAATATTCGCCGAGCTGCTCGGGAAGCTCCGAATGCATATGATGGACACCCGACGGATCGGTATATACCGCAGGATTGATCTGGATTACATTCTGCTGCAGCTCGTCAAGATACAGCTGAACACGGCTCTTAGGAAGCTGCGCAACCTCCATAATCTTGTTTGAAAGGAAGCATGGACTCGAAAGAATACCTGTTTCCTCCTCAATATCGTAATTTGCCCAGATTATGAACGGTATCCTGTATCTGTCAAGCGCCTCCTCATAGCTTATTCCCGACAGGGGCTTGCCGTAAAGCTCCTCATAGAAGCCTGTTTCAATATTGGGCATATGATCTCCGAACATAACAACTATAATAGGCTCATCAAATTTCTTCAATTCATTAAGGAAGTATTTCAGAGCGTCATCAGAATCCTTTATAAGTGACAGATACTGCTCCGCCTGCGGATAATCGCCGGACATATTCTGGAGGAATATACTGTTCTTATAGCTCTTGTTCGTATATCCACCGTGATTCTGCATCGTTATATTGAAGATGAACGCGCGCTCGTTGGGATCTTTTCCAAGGAAATAGTTTATAATAGCGCCATAGTTACCCTTATCGCTGACATATCCTCTGAGGTATTCGGGATATTCACTTAGTGTCGCGAAATTCTCCATGCTTATAAATTCATCAAAGCTGAGATCCTTATAAACATTTACTCTGTTCCAGCTGTCAGCGCTGAACGGATGGAGCGCAATTGCCTTATAGCCCAGCTCTCTCATGTGCATCGGCAATGAATACGGAAGCTTTCCGAATATGTTCTGGATATACGGCGCCGAACGCGACTTAAGTACACCTGTTGACATACCCGTAAGAAATTCATACTCGGTATTACAGGTATATCCGCCAAAAGGCGAAACAAGAAGCTCACCCTTTATTGTATTATTCTCCAGTCCACGGAAAAACGGCATATAATCCTCATTAGTGTCAAAATCACCCACTACCGCAGGGTCGCAGAAGCTTTCATTCATTACTACAATGATATTCGGCTTTTCACCTGTTTCATTCATGGTTGTTTTCATTGTTTCTCCTGTTTCAGGCGCCGCTGTAGACTCAGGCTCTGCCACTGTCTCAGCAGGCATTGCTTCTGTGTCATCACCCTCTGCCGGCACCGTCTCGGCTTCCGGCATAGGTGTCGGTATGTCGGCAGCCTCCGGCTGTACATACGACAAAAGCTTTTCATCCAGCTTTTCCGGGTTATATGTATCACTCTTAGCCAGTCCCATCTTCGTACTGTTGATATAGAAGCTGAGCGCGGAACCGAAATTATAATTTGCAAGCGACTGATCATATACGGAAACATCTATCTGCGAGTAATCTCCCGTAGTTATTATTGCCAAAGAGATTGCAAGAGCAACAGCTCCTATGCTTCTCATAATAAACGGTTTTCCTTTGAATCTCAGCTTTACAGGGAATTTAAAGGCAAGCATTATAAGCGCGACAGCCAGTGCCGTTGATGTAATCATAGGATACTTCATTTCAAATTCATACTGCGCGGCAACATTCATCGCCGTTCCCCACGCATAAATATCCGTGGGCATGAGCGCGGTTCCTCTGAGGCAATAAACAATAAAGCTTGAAGCGTTGAATAAATATGACGCAGACAGTGCGGTAATTGCAGACACTCTGAGGCTGCCTGAAACAAGCAGTCCTATTGCGCCGAATGCAAGCCAGAACAGCACATTTATGAAATAGAGATACGGCTTAGCCTGAAAGCCGCCCGCAAATGAAATCGAGATCTGCATCGCGCCGAATATTGCGACAATATATACAAGCGCTCCCGTTATCGCCGATGCAGCCTTGTTCAGCCTGAATTTCGTCACACCTAAAAAGCAAATCACAAGCGAGCATACAAGCGAGGATATAAAATACCCAAGCATAAAAACCTCTTCATCCGTATATACCTTGAACAGCTCAACATTTATACATGTGAATGTCCAGAAGAAAAGCGCCAGTATTATCGTTATTACTATTTTGACTGCATGGTTGCGTTTAATCATCTCTATCTCAAACCTCATCTTAATTTATAAATATAACAGTATTATAGCATACATATATAGATTTTTCAAGCGGATAATTGCGGATAATTATAATAATTTTGTGAATTGCGGACCGCAATTCAATAAAAAACACTGATAATTGATTTATATTCTCCATGGCAGAACTTGAAAAACATTACAAAAAAACATTGACAAATATGTGTGCGAATGTTATAATTAGTATGTATAAATTTAGCCAATACAGTTATTATCAGGCGCTCACGGAGCGCGATAATTTCCAACCGGCGCTGTTACCGCAATCCCCATGCGGCGGCATATACGCCGGTGACATAGCAATTGTGTATTATACTGTGCGGATTGTGGATTGCCGTACGGAATAATATAAATAATTTTAAATCTCACAAGGAGGAGAGAGAAAAATGAATTCTAAAAAATTCGTAAGCAGTATTTCTGCTTTTGCCATCGCTGCAAGTGCTTTTGCAGGACTGGCTGTTACTGCGAGCGCAGCTACGACCACTTTATATGAACGCGGCTATGACACAGCATGGTCAGAAGCGGCCGACAAGGCAGAGTGGACAGGTAATTATGATAGTATTACTGTTAATGGTCTTACTACAGGCTCAGGCAACGGCAGCAGATCTCTTACCCACAGCATCACAGCTCCGGCACTCGGAAGCATTGTCACAATTAATGCCCAGTGGTATACATCCACTACAACAGGAAGCAGCAGTAACTATTCGTATCTTAATCTCGGTAACAACATATCGTTTAGAGTAAACCAGCAGGATCAGGTTGCCGCTTTGTATGTAGGTGACACTGCATATACAATGGCAGGATTCTGCGTAAAGGATGTCAACAGAACCAATGATACATGGACAATATCAATGGTAGTTGATACTGCAACCAATACAATTACCAGTGTATCGGCAACGAGTGCATTGTCTTCAACAGCCACATACTCAAATACAAATATTATATTGCCGTCAGGCACCACACTTTCATCTATTGCTTTTGGTTCAGTAAGAGCGTCTGGCACCATAGGCGGTGTTGCATTAAAAGCAATTTCTGTTGTTGAAACTACACAGGATGTAACAACGGCTGACTATACTGTAAAGTATGTTGACGGAGACGGAAATGAAATTAAGACAGCTTCCACAAGAACAAATGTAGTTGGCAATTCCATTTCTCTGTCAGATGAGGACACCGCAAGCTTCACTGCAGATGGTCAGAAATATATCTATGTTTCAGACGACGTAAGCGATAAAACTGTAGCAGAAGACGGAAGCACAGTTGTAAAAGTTACATTCAGAGCTGCTGCGACATACAATTACTCGGTTGTTACAAGTCTTGGAACAACACTTGCTGCCGGCAGTGCATTTGAAGAAGATATCATAACCACAGCCTATCCGCTTTATATTAATAACAATGGCACACTCTACACAAGAGCGGCTGAAAGTAGTCAGTATAAACATAGCTTTACACTGTCTGAGGATAATCATGTTGAAACACTTAACTATACAGCAACAGATATTACAAATGTAGTTTATTATTCTGAGGCTGAAGATGTTACTGGTCTTGAAGCTGTAAACAGCGGTAATATCAGCGCCAGATCATCACAGGCATATGCCGCATATGCAACAAAAGACACAACACTCACAACCTTACCTGCAGGTAAGTACAAGGTATATGGTGTTGTATTTGCCGGGAGCAGTGCAGGAGTAAAGCTCAGCTTTACACTCGGCGACAATAATTTTAATTTCTCAAATACCGGATCAAGCAACTGGGTTAATGTAGTGTCTGAAGAGTTTAATGTTGCGGATAATACAGATCTTGTATTTAAAGCAAGCGGCGCTGCCAATGCAGCTCTTGACTTCATCTATGTTGTAAAGACAGGTGATTATGAAGCTCCGGTTACTCCGGCAGCAGTAAGCGAGCTTGCACCGGTAAAGGCTCCGTGGTCAACAGGCGACGGTACATATGCAGAGGCATTCACCTTCACTGTTACACCGAATGACCAGACTGTTACAAGCGTAAATGTAGCTGTTGAAGGTCAGAATGATTCAAAAGCATTTGCTGGTGGCGTTATAAGCGGCGGTGGCTCAGCAATATTCGGTATTATTGCAACTGCAGATGCAGCAGATAATCTTCCGGACGCAAGCGCATTTACTGTAACACTTGATGTTGAATAAGGAGGTAGATAGAAATGAAAAATTTTGAAACACCGATCATGAACATTTCAATGTTCGAATCAGAGAATGTTGCTACAACAGCCTCCCTTAACACAGTAGAAGAAACTACTGCTGCATTGGCAACAGCAATCGGCGCAGAGGTTACAGAGGCTAACACATTCACATTCACATTCTGATTTATAAAGAACGTATAAATGCGAATAAATAATTGAAGAGGACGGCGGCAATCCACACGCCGTCCTTTTTTAATGCAAATAAAAGCGATATGTTTTTTCAAGCGGATAATTATAATAATTTGTGAATTGTGAACCGCAAATTAACCAAAAAAACACTGATAATTGATTGACATTTCATTGAAAATGTAATATAATTATTATAGTTAATAGTTAATAAATATTCCGTTATATACGGTAATTGCAAAGGAGAGGATTCTAATGTCAAAAACATACAAATTTTTAGCGTTTGACTTCGGCGCTTCATCCGGACGCGCAATTCTCGCTAAGTTTGACGGCGAAAAGCTTGAGCTTGAGGAAAAGCACCGTTTTTCAAATGACCCTGTAACGATCAACGGAGATTTCCACTGGGATGTTTTAAGATTATTCCACGAAATCAAGCAGGGTATTTTAAAGTGCGCCAACTCCGGCGACAGAGATATTGACTGTATCGGTATCGACACATGGGCGGTTGACTACGGTCTGCTTGACAAGAATGACAAGCTGCTCGGAAATCCGTATCACTACCGCGACACAAGAACTGAGGGAATGTATGAAAAGGCGTTCGCTCTTGTTCCCAAGGAGGAAATTTTTAAGGAAACAGGTATCGCCTTCAACTGGTTCAATACCGTTTATCAGCTGCTTGCCGCAAAGCTTGCGGATGATTCAACGCTTAAAGAGGCTAAGACGCTCCTTATGATGCCTGATCTCTTTAACTTCTTCCTCACAGGTGTTAAGAAAACAGAGTATACAAACGCTTCAACAACACAGATGTTTAACTCCGAGCGTTACGAATGGTCATATGATATGCTTAAAAAGCTCGGTATTCCTACCGATATTCTCACGGACATCATATATCCGGGTGAAATAGTAGGCACGATCAAGCCGGAGCTTGCGGAGGAGCTTGGCATTGCGGAGGTTCCTGTTGTAGCGGTTGCATCACATGACACAGGCTCGGCGGTAGCGTCGGTTCCGGTCGTTGACAAGAAGGACTTTATCTATATTTCATCCGGCACATGGTCGCTTATGGGCGTTGAGCTTGACGAACCGAACGTATCGGACGGCGCTATGAAGTACAACTTCACAAACGAGGGCGGTGTAAACAAGACGATCCGCTTCCTCAAGAATATAATGGGACTGTGGCTTATCCAGGAAAGCCGCCGTCAGTGGGACAGAGAGGGCACTCTCCTTTCCTTTGACGAGCTTGAGCAGGAGGCGCGCGCAGCGGAGCCGTTCGCAAGCCTTATCGACCCGGACTATGAGGCATTCCAGACACCGGGCAATATGCCTAAGCGCATAAGAGAATACTGTAAGATGACAGGTCAGAAGGTTCCCGAAACAACAGGCGCCGTTGTACGCTGTATCGCGGAAAGTCTCGGCTTCCGTTACAGATACACAATCGAAGGTATGGAAGAGGTTACGGGCAACAAGTACAATGTTGTAAACATCGTCGGCGGCGGAATCAAGGACAAGATGATCTGCCAGTTCACAGCCAACGCGACAAAGCGCGTTGTCAACGCCGGACCTGTTGAGGCTACATCGATCGGCAACATCATTGTTCAGGGTATCGCTATGGGCGCTATCAAGGACCTCAATGAAGGCCGTAAGATCGTAAGAAACAGCTTCGACATCGCGGAATATCAGCCTGAGGACGGCGAGGCATGGGATGCGGCTTATGAGAAATGGAAGAAGATTGTTGCGTCAACACAGAAGTAATATTGTCTGATACGGGTATAATATATACATAATGAAAAATGTAAATGATTTTAAAGAGCTCGTTGAGTACTGCGCCGCCGAAAAGCCGGACGGCGCAGTATTTCAATGGCTTGACGGAAAAGATTTTAAGCAGAAAACCTATTCGGAGTTCAAGTCGGATATAGAAGCCTTCGGGACATATCTCTGTTATAACGGCTTTAAGAAATCCCGCGTTGCCGTAATAGGTGAAAACAGCTATGAATGGATACTTACCTATTACACCACCGTAATAGGCGGAAATGTAATCGTTCCCATTGACAGGGATCTGCCCTTTGATTCCATTGTTAACATTCTTAAGGACAGCGGCGCAAAGCTTCTTATATATACCGATCATTATAACAGGATCATTGATGATATAAAAAAAGCTGCCGGAGTTAAGGCGATCAACATATCGGAAATCTCCGGGCTTATAGACGAGGGCAGAAGGCTTCTTGCCAAGGGCAAGGACAAGTACCTCAATATCAATATTGACAAGGACGCGCTGTCAACAATAATATACACCTCCGGTACCACCGGCACTCCCAAGGGCGTTATGCTTAACCAGTACGGTATTGTACAGAACGCGTACGCGGCGGCGCAGAACGTGAAAATCCGCGGCACATCAATGCTTGTGCTGCCCATTCACCACACCTTTGGCTTTACGGCGGGAATTGTCGCTGTAATGTTCTTCTGTCAGCCGATTGCCATAAGCAAAAGTCTCAGGACCTTTGTGAGTGATCTCGGGACCTTTAAGCCGGAGAATATGTTCGTTGTTCCGATGTTTGTCGAAGCAATGTATAAGAAGGTCACAAAAGCGGTCGAGGACAAAAAAATGACCAAGGTCTTTAACGCGCTTATAAAAACCTCAAACGCTCTCCGCAAAATCGGCATTGACCGCAGAAGAAAGCTTTTCAGCTCCGTCTGGGAGGCATTCGGCGGCAATCTGCACACAATAATAAGCGGCGGAGCACCGCTTGACGCGCGCTATTGCAGATATTTTGATGATTTCGGAATAACTCTGCTCAACGGCTACGGCATAACGGAATGCTCGCCTATCCTTTCAGTAAACTGCAACTCTAAAAATAAATTCGGCAGCGTCGGCCGTATCCTTGACAACGCGGAAATCAGAATCATTGATGAGGACGAAAACGGCAACGGCGAGATCTGCGCAAGGGGCAGCAGCGTTATGATGGGCTACTATAACAATAAGCAGGCAACTCTTGAAGCGTTTGACGGGGACTGGTTCAAAACCGGTGATTTGGGATATGTAGACAGCGAAAACTATCTGTATGTTACCGGACGTCAGAAAAACCTCATAATCCTTGACAACGGCAAAAACATCTATCCCGAGGAGCTTGAGGAGCTTGTTCTCCGTATTCCGGCGGCGATCGAAGCGGTAGTATATTCGGAAAACGATGTGATAACCGCCGAAATCTACACCGAGGACCCTGCGGCAGTTCAGCTTGCGGTCAAAAGCATGAACCGCGGTCTGCCTGTTTATAAACGCATCAGAAATCTCAAATTCCGCAGCACCGAATTTGAAAAGACCACCACTAAAAAGATCAAAAGAAATCTTATCGGCGCGAGTAAATGACAGATTAATGGTGCTGTATCAATACGGAAACACTTTATAATCCAATTGCTTCAGCTTTATTTAAGTTGAATTGTATGCATTATGAAATCAAAGAAATAAATTATTGTTTAGCGGCTAACCTCTCAGTCAGCCTTCGGCTGACAGCTCCC
>JBJEFT010000192.1:0-2071 GCA_051874315.1 Candidatus Ornithomonoglobus sp. | reverse complement strand
GCTTCAAGTGCTGCCGCTTCCTCCACTGCGCGTTCCGAGTCGTTGAAGTAATGGTATGCACGAAGTACTGCTCTGTCATTTTTTACTGACGCACGGATATTCTTCATTTCACGCATGAAATCCGCCTTATCAACATCGCGCAGAAATTCCTTGCCGAAATATGCCGCTACTTCCTTCATCTCCGCCGGGACTGCGGCATATTCATGCGTAAGCTCCGCATGGTCCGCGCCGCTGTCTATTACACAAAGTGAATGATCATACTTAGAAAGGTCAAAATCAACCTTTCTAACTATGGGTTTTTCATTATCCTGAAAGTCAACGGCGACAACAGCGCCTACAGATGATGCCATCTGATCAAGCAGTCCACTCGGCTTATCGTAGTAGACGTTCTCAGCAAACTGTCCTATTTTGGCGATTTCAACCGGATCCACCGCACCGTTTGCACAGAGATGGTTTACTATTGTACCCACAAGCACCTCAAACGCGGCTGATGATGAAAGACCTGAGCCCTTCATAACATTTGACTCGGTATAGGCGTTAAAGCCTTTAAGCTCATAGCCCATATCCGAGAATTTTCTCAGAACTCCGCGGATAAGAGCGATCGCCTTGTCAAACTGCTCCGGGTGGATTTCGAGGTCGTCAAGCGGGATTTCGTCCATCCTATAGCCCTTTGACTGGATTCTGACAATATTTTCATTATTGAACGAAACCGCCGCGATCACATCAAGATTTACGCTTCCTGCAAGCACACAGCCATGCTGATGGTCTGTGTGGTTACCGCCTATCTCAGTTCTGCCCGGCGCCGAGAACAGCGCAAGCTCCTCAGCCTCACCAAAGATATTTTTATAGCCCTCAATTACGCTTAAGTATCTGTCAGCGTAAGGCCTTACATCACCTGTGCATGAATATATGTATGCAAGCTTATCGTCAAGCTCTCCGCCTGCGAGCCTCTTTTTAAGTTCCTCTGTTTTAAGCATAGATAGTCCCCTTTCTGATTAATATGAATATAGGGAGCACGATATGCTCCCTGTTCCGATTACTCTACCTTAAGAAAATCACTTACCGTGTTTTCCATCTGTTCCTTTTCAACAACAGTATCAAAGATAGGAGTGCGGTCCTTAAGCTCCGAAAGTGATTTTGGACACTTCATACCGCTCTTCTTTTCAAGCATTTCAAGAAGCTCAAACTCATTCTTACCCGCAACCGCATTATAATCCTCAAGGGCAATAAGAACGCTCTGGTTGAACTTGAACGGGCTTGCAGTTGAGGCGATAACCGTCTTTGTTGTGTCGCCTGTTCTTGAAACATACTTATCATATACGCTCTTTGCTACGGCAGTATGCGTATCCATTACATAGCCGCTCTCATTATATGTAGCTCTGATTGCAGCCATTGTCTCCTTATCATCACAGCAGTCCGCGTCAAAAAGCTTCTGCATCGCTGCCTTGATGTCAGCCGGAATTTCATATTCGCCGTCCTCTGAAAGCTTGGACATAAAGCTCTTTACGGTTTCATCATTTCTGCCGGAGAGGTCATAGAGGAATCTCTCAAGATTTGATGAAATAAGAATATCCATTGACGGTGAAATTGTCGTATGGAAGCGTCTGTTCTTGTTATACACACCTGTCTTTATGAAGTCTGTAAGAACATTATTCTCATTTGACGCGCAGATGAACTTTCTGATTGGAAGCCCCATCTTTTTTGCGTAATATGCAGCAAGGATATTACCGAAATTACCTGTCGGAACAACAACGTTTATTTCGTCGCCTATTGCTATTTCCTTTGAGGCGAGTAAGTCCGCATATGCCGAGAAGTAGTAAACGATCTGCGGAACAAGACGTCCCCAGTTGATAGAGTTGGCAGATGAAAGCTTGAAGCCGTTTTTATCAAGAAGCTCCTTATACTCAACATCTGTGAAAATCTTCTTAACACCGTTCTGCGCATCATCAAAGTTACCGTTGACCGCCGCAACAGATACGTTGTTGCCGCGCTGTGTAACCATCTGAAGCTTCTGAATTTCACTTACTCCGTTATCAGGATAAAATACTATTATTCTTGTGCCGTTTACATC
>JBJEFT010000191.1:0-7952 GCA_051874315.1 Candidatus Ornithomonoglobus sp. | reverse complement strand
ACGCGGTTCTAAAAAAGGGGGACAAGAACGGGAGGTAAACAATAATTTGGTTTTGATACAGCCTCCTTTTGTTATCTCAGCTTATTATACAACTCTATATACTCCATCTCCGACTCTGACGGCGCGCGGGTCGCAAAGCTTCTGTCCGAGCGCATGGTGCCGCAGAATTTCAACGGCTCACCCATTTTCGCCAGAAATTCATGGTATAGCATACAGTCATCAATTTCTTTTACGCTTCTGCATTGTTCCTGTGTCGGAGACTGTCCGGCAAGGGCGTGATATATCGCGGTTAAAAGCTTGTTTTCAATTTCATTTATCCCGTTCAGATCCGCGCGCACAGGACGGGGAATGTCGGAAATATATGCCTCGCATGCGTCGTGCAGAAGGCATATAAGAGCGGTGTAATTGTCCAAGCCCCTTGCGAGCGCCTCATACGCGCAGTCTATACAGTGATCCGCAACCGAATAGAACTCCTTATAGTGTCCGTTCGCGCGGCACAGCAGCGACAGCGAATGAGCTATGTCCTCTATATTTATATCTCTGTAATCCGGCTTCAGCGGGTAAAAATGCTTTCCCGTGAAGGTTGTTATATATTGTGCCATGTATTTTCTCCTGTGACTGCTTTATTGCAGCCGTTCCATTTTTATTCTGAAGGATATCGAACGCGCCGTATCCATATTGTCAAATTTAATTATATAAGCAGCCTTTGCTTCATCTATGCCCGTTATCTCCCCATCCCCGAAAAGCCTGTGGCGTATTCTGTCGCCCTCACTGAATTTGGTATCAGGCTTGTCAACGGTAAGATAGCGTGTGCTAACGCTTATAAACCGCTGCGCGTCAGATACAAGGCTTTCATCAGGCTTCTGCGTAAAGCTTAAAAGCTCCGGGCTTATATCGAATATAAATCTTGACGGATAACGCATTGAGCCGTCAAAATTCCGTCCCTCCGCCTCGGAGATGTATAACGCCTTTTCCGCCCTTGTCATTGCGACAAACGCAAGGCGGCGCTCCTCCTCAATTCCCGGCATTGTATTTGTTTTCTTTGACGGGAATATGCCCTCGTTCATGCCGCACAGAAAAACATATGGAAATTCAAGCCCCTTCGCAGTGTGCACCGTCATAAGCCTTACCTTGTCCGACACCTCCATTGCGTCACTGTTGGTAAAGAGCGCAACATGGTTCAGATAATGCTCCAGTGTGCTTTCCTCCCCGCATGAGGTCTCATATTCATAAACGGACTGCTTCAGCTCCGCGAGATTATCAAGCCTTTCCTGACTGCCCTCTGTTCTGAGCATCTCCTCATAGCCGCTTGCGTCAAGCATTGCCGACAGCAGCTCCGATACAGGCCGGCTCTGACATTCTGCCCCAAAGTCCTCTATAAGCCTTACAAACCTCGCCGCCCTTGTGCTCTTAAAAAGGTCATTTTCAAGGTTCCTTGTGAGCGCCTCATATAACGAGCACTGATTCTGCTCCGCATAGCCCTGTAGAAATTTAATTCTGGTTTTTCCTATATAACGCTTTGGAGTGTTTACAATTCTTAAAAATGAAAGGTCGTCCTTGTACGCCGCCATTCTGAGATATGACAGCGCATCCTTTATCTCCTTACGATCAAAAAATTGTGTCCCGCTGTAAATTGTATACGGAATTTTCTCCTGCAAAAAGACTTCCTCAATGGTTCGTGTGATATAATGCGCCCTGTAGAGTATCGTCATTTCACGATACGGTATTCCGCTTTTGTGCAGCTTTTCTATACGCTCCGCGATCCACGCCGCCTCTTCCTCTGAGGTCTCCCCGTGATGGCACACCACTTCCTTTCCGTCACAAAGCACCGGTATCAGATCCTTTTTTATGCGGTTCTGATTTTTGTCTATCAGTGAGTTTGCAACCGACAGTATCTGCGGCGTTGAACGGTAATTTTTCATCATCATAATGGTTTTAACGTTTGGAAATGCCTTGTCAAAATCAAGCAGATACTTTACGTTCGCCCCGCGCCATGTATAGATTGTCTGGTCAGGGTCGCCCACTATAAAAAGGTTTTTATGGTAGCCGCACAGAACCTCCATAAGCTTGTATTGAAGCTCGTCGATATCCTGGAACTCGTCGATCATTATGTATTCCAGACGCTTCTGCCATTTAAGCTTTATATCCTCATTCTGCTCAAATATGAACAGCGAGAACTTGATAAGATCGTTGTAATCAAGACCGAAGCATTTCTTTTCCTGATAGAGATAGCCGTAAAATATAATGTCGGACGGAGCTACTGCCTCCTCATACTTCTGCTTTAAGGTGTCAAGGGGCATTGTTATCATGTCCTTATAATATTCCGGCTCCTTAAAGAGCTTTCGCATCTCTATCATGTCCCTTGCCTTGCCGAAGGTCATGTTCCGCAGGGTCAGACCGCGCTCCTCATATATAATTCCGAGCATTGAGTCAATATCGGCATTATCCAGAACAAGAAAGCTTTTCGGATACTGCACCGCATAGCTGTCCTCCTGCAAAATTGAAACGCAGAAGCTGTGAAACGTGCTTATATATCCCGTGTCATTATCACCTGTCAGACTGTGTATTCTCTGACGCATTTCATTTGCCGATTTGTTTGTAAAGGTCACGCAGAGTATGTTGCCCGGCAGAATGCCGACCTCATTTACAAGAAAGGCAAAACGGCGCGATAAAGCCCTTGTCTTGCCGGAGCCTGCGCCCGCGATAACCCTTATAAAACCCTCTGTTGATGTTACAGCGTCAAGCTGCTCATCATTCAATCCGCTTAATAAATCTTCCATAGCTTTAAATATCCGTTCTCATAATGCTGCCAACGTCCTGCAATTCACCCTTTGCAAGCGAAACGACCTCAACACCGCAGGAGCGGCAGAAATCAAGTATATTGTCACAATCGGGATGTGTTCTGACATCTCCGTTAAAGGCGAGGACATTTTCCTCCAGCAGCCCCGACGCGCCGCCGATAAAGCCCCCCATATCATAAAGCCTTATATATCCTTGGCGTATCTTAAGGACATTAATTCCGTTCTCCTTAAGAAGTCTGTAAATACCTTCATCTGCGGTTATTGCCGATTCATTGTTTACAACGCATATGCTGCATTTTGCATAGCCCTGCCTTGTGTTAAGAATTTTCCTTCCCGCCGCTTCATATTCGGAAATAATCGCGGCATCCGTAAATTTTCTTCTGCATACGGCATAGCCGCCTATTCCGCATGTATTGTACGCAATATCATATGGGTATTCCGCAGAAAGCTCAGACGCGCCGCATATAACCTCTATCCCCTGCAGCGCGGCTTTGTAATAGCTGTAGGTCTGCGGCGCGCAGAATGCCTTGCTGTTAAAAATATGAAGCTGTATATCAGTGTGTCCCTGTATCTCACGGTACAGCTTGGACAGCGGCTTTGTAAAAATAACCTCATAGCCAAGCCGCTCAAGCTCCGCCGCCGCCTCCGATGATGTTCTGTAATCTGTAACTATCTGTCTTGCCATAATTTTATTTGTTGATTTACATAATATTTTTATGTAAACTATTTTATCATTTCTTCAAACTCTGCCTCCGAAATTACTGTAATTCCGAGAGACTGCGCCTTTGTCAGCTTGCTTCCCGCCTCGGCTCCGGCAAGGACATAGCTTGTCTTTTTTGAAACGCTTGACGAGGTTTTTCCGCCGAGGTCCTCAATTATCTTTGCCGCCTCAGAGCGCTTGTATTTTTCAAGCGTTCCGGTAAGGACAAAGGTCTTGCCCTCAAAGCGTTTGTCCTCCGCTTCCTGTCCTTCATCAATACAGTCCACACCCGCCATTTTTAAGCGGTATATAAAATCAATATTCTGCGGCTGACGGAAAAATTCAGCGACCGACTCCGCCATTACAGGACCTATATCGTTGATCTCCGCCATTTCCTCCGCCGGCGCGTCCATAAGCGCGTCTATGTTTTTATACCTTGCGGCAAGGATCTTTGCCGCCTTCTCCCCTATATGCCTTATGCCGAGACCGAATATCAGTCTGTAAAGCGGATTTGTCTTTGACTTCTCCGTTGACGCTCTGAGATTTGCCGCCCACTTTGCGCCGAAACCGCGAAGCTGTGCGGCCCTTTCATAATCAAGATAGTAGATGTCCGCAGCGTCAGTTATAAAGCCGTTATCCGCAAGCTTTTCTACATTTGACGGTCCCAAGCCGTCAATATCCATAGCATCACGGGACACAAAATGGATTATATTTCTCAGTCTCTGCGCCGGACAGCTTATTCCTGTGCAGCGATATGCCGCCTCGCCCTCCTCGCGGACTACCTCAGCGCCGCATTCGGGACACTTATCCGGCATATGAAATTCAATTTCGTCTCCGCTCCTGTCTTCTTTTATGACCTCAACCACCGCCGGGATAATATCGCCCGCCTTTTCGACCACGACCGTATCGCCTATTCGTATATCCTTTTCCCTGATATAGTCGCTGTTATGAAGCGTTGCGCGGGACACATTCGAGCCTGCAATTCTGACGGTGTCAAGGATCGCAAGAGGCGTGAGAACTCCTGTTCTTCCCACCTGTATTTTTATGTCCCTTAAAACCGTTGTCTGCTTTTCGGCGGGATATTTATACGCGATCGCCCATTTCGGGAACTTTGCCGTTACTCCCAGCATCGCCCGCGATGCGAAATCATTGACCTTTATAACCGCTCCGTCAATGCCGAAGCTCAGAGAATCGCGCTCATCACCGATACGCTGTATTTCGGCATATGCCTCCTCTATGGTTTTAAATATTCTGTCGTTTAATATGGTCTTGAAGCCCTGCTCCTTCAAAAAACGTAAGCCCTCTATATGGCTTGTTATTTCAACTCCTTCAAGCTGCTGAATGTTGAATACAAATATATCAAGCCTGCGCTTTGCGGCGATCTTCGGGTCCTGCTGTCTTAGTGAGCCAGCCGCGGCGTTTCTCGGATTTGCAAAAAGCGGCTGCTCTGTTTCTTCAAGGAGCGCATTCAGCTTTTTAAAGCTGTCTGCGGACATAAAAACCTCGCCGCGCACCTCAAGGAACGGTATCGGATCCTTTAATTTCAACGGTATCGAACGTATTGTTCTGATATTCTCCGTTACATCCTCGCCCGTTATTCCGTCACCGCGCGTTGAACCCCTTACAAGCTCACCGTTCACATATTCAAGCGAAACGGATAATCCGTCGATTTTGTGCTCAACAACATATTCCGGGTTCGGTATTACCTCCCTGACCCGTCTGTCAAAATCATAGATCTCCTCCTTTGAGAAGGCCTTCTGTAAGCTCTGCATGGGAACCGTATGCCGCACCTCCGCAAAGGTGGACGCCGCCTCGCCGCCAACGCGCATGGTCGGTGAATTTGCCTTTTTAAGCTCCGGATGCTCCGCTTCAAGCTGTTCAAGCTCACGCAGCAGCGCGTCAAATTCAAAATCCGTTATCTCGGGTGAATCCTCTACATAGTATTTATAATTGTGATAATTTATAAGCTCGGTTAGTTCTTCAACTCTTTCCTTCGGCTCAGCCATGCACAATTTACCTCCTTGGGGTTTGTTATTTATTACAAACCCGCCGCTCCGTTATCGGAACAGCGGGTCACCTTATTAATTGACTATTTACGCGCAAATGCTCTTTCAAGAAAATTCAATCTGTCGTTTAGCATCTGAGTCATAGCGACAGCAATTTCCGTATTTCTCTTCATACCGTCAAAATCCATGCGGTCATATCTGTCAGCATTTATCTTAACAGCCTCTCCAAGTATTTTTATGGTCTTGTCAACAGTCTCTTCGGCAACTGCCTTGTATTCGTGCACTTCCTCTCTGAATTCATTCATATCGGTTTCAAAAGCGTTCATCTTAGCTTCCAATGTTCCGATCTTCCCTTCTAATGTTCCGATCTTGCCTTCCATGGATTCAATCTTATCTTTCATTTGATTAATATCAGACTTGACGCCTCCCAATTCACCAAGTATCAGATCCAGCTTTTCGTCTGTTGTCATTGGTTATCACCCCTTCAGAATTTATTTACTAAGGGTATTATATCATATACAGCTTAAAATTACAAGTTATAATCTCCATGTTTTTATGAATTATTCGCCGCGGCAAAGCTGCCGCCGTAATACTCGGGCACCTCGCCCGCTATCACTGTTTCGGCTATCGGGACGGAGGTTTCTATGCGCTCCGTTTCATTCATCAGATACCCGCGGTACTGCATATCTACCGTTACGGTAAGATAAATCTTGTGCCGCACCTGGTTTATGCCGGCGTCCTCAAAGCTTTCGTCAAACTCGCCGTTTACAATGCTTATCGGAATTATCTTTACCGAAAGCACAGGCCCCAGAGATGAAAGCAGATAATAGCCGGAAAGGCTGCCGAGCGGTATATACACGTTCGCGGGATAATCATTGTTAAGAGTGTTCTGGATATCTATCATCAGCGCCGCCTTGACCCTGTTGATCTGCGCGGTATCGGCTTCTATCGCCGTTATGCGCTCGTTACTGTCGGATATTATTTTGAAAAATCCGTCAAACTCGCCCTTATCAAGCTCCGCTATCACACATTTGTTTACAAGGTCGGTAAACGCCGTATTTGAATAATTGGAGCACTGCGCGACAAATACCGGCTCGGCGCGCTTTAAAAGGCGATGCGCGCAAAATATGATAAAAATTAAACACAGCGCAGGGATCAATATTTTCCATGCGCTGTGTTTTCTTTTCATTCCCAATCTCATATTGCATCACCTCACCGACATAATAATGTATATTATTCGGCTGTGATGCTTTGTGTGAATAATTAAAGAGCCTTTGTCTCCACTTCGTTTACGATAAGCTTTACAAACTCGTCGATCGGCATGCTGCCAAGATCGCCCTTCTTGCGTGAGCGTACCGAAACAGTGCCGTTTTCAATATCCGTATCACCGATAACTACCATGTACGGAACCTTTTCAAGCTGCGCCTCACGGAGCTTGAAGCCAAGCTTCTCTGAACGGTCGTCAACCTCGTTTCTGATTACGCCCGCAGCCTCAAGCTTCTTCTTAACATCATAGGTATAGTCAAGATGACGGTCTGCAATCGGAAGGAACTTGACCTGTACCGGCGCAAGCCATACCGGGAACGCGCCCGCGTACTTCTCGATAAGCAGCGCAAGCGTTCTTTCATAGCAGCCGATCGAGGTTCTGTGGATGATATACGGGTTCTTTTTCTTACCGTCACGGTCAACATATTCCATTCCGAACTGCTCTGCAAGCATCTGGTCGATCTGGATCGTGATGAGGGTGTCCTCCTTACCGTGTACGTTCTTGATCTGGATATCAAGCTTAGGACCGTAGAAGGCGGCCTCGCCGATGCCTATCTTGTAGTCAATTCCGAGGTCGTCAAGGATTACCTTCATCTTGCTCTGAGCCTCGTCCCACTGCTCCTCGGTTCCGATATACTTTTCACGGTTATCCGGATCCCACTGTGAGAAGCGGTAGGTTACGTCCTCAAGAAGTCCGAGAGTTTTAAGCATATATGTTGTAAGCTCCAGACAGCCGCGGAACTCGTCCTCAAGCTGCTCCGGCGTACACATTAAGTGTCCCTCGGAAATTGTGAACTGTCTTACACGGATAAGTCCGTGCATCTCGCCCGATGCCTCGTTACGGAAAAGTGTTGAGGTTTCGTTCAATCTCATCGGAAGATCTCTGTATGAACGTCCGCGGTTAAGGAATGCCTGATACTGGAACGGACAGGTCATAGGACGGAGCGCGAATACCTCCTTGTCCTTTTCCTCATCGCCCAGAACAAACATACTCTCCTTATAGTGGCCCCAGTGACCTGAGATCTTATAAAGGTCGCTCTTTGCCATAAGCGGTGTCTTTGTAAGCTGCCAGCCGCGCTTCTGCTCCTCGTCCTCTACCCATCTCTGGAGAAGCTGGATTATTCTTGCGCCCTTAGGCAGCATTATCGGGAGTCCCTGACCGATATAGTCCACTGTTGT
>JBJEFT010000190.1:0-2075 GCA_051874315.1 Candidatus Ornithomonoglobus sp. | reverse complement strand
CGCCAGCCATTCGCAAAGGGCATCAATAACACGTTTTTCAACGATTGAAAGGTATGAGCTTACAGTCGGGCAGTCAAGGGTCTGACAAAGCAGCGTTTCAGGTGTTTTTGCGCTATAAGGGCGGCGGTACATACTATGACCACATATGCCGCAATAAACAAGACCTGCCAGCGGATTTTGAATGTTGAAGCGTTGGAGAACGGGGGTCGGCGGATTTTTGGAGAGGTATTCCTGAGCAAGGTCATAGGTAGCCTGATCCACTATTGCAGGATGCAGTCCTTCAACCAAGATATAGTCATCCGAGCGCGGATTTGATATTTTAATTTGACCGTTTACCATATGTTTAACACTGGGGCGCCAGTTCCAGCGCACTTTACCGGAGTAGACCGGATTCATAAGTATGTCACGAACGACTCCGGACGTCCACTTTACACCTGTTTTTGAAGGTATATTCATAGCGTTAATGCGCCGCGCTATGAGGGTTGTACCAATGCGCTTATAAGTGCCGTCCGGCTGTTTCTCACCAACGGAATAAAGCTGAAATATAAGACGAACCACATCAGCCTGATCCGGTATCTGCTTCAAAGTCCAGCCCTTGTCACCAACAATCCGGACACGTTCATACCCGTAAGGCGCTTTATTTGCTACCCATTTACCCTCTTTGACCGAGGCAACACGGCCGCGCTGCAGGCGGCGGTTGATTGTTTTATATTCACGGCGGGACATAAAAAGCCCGAACTCAAAATATTCCTCATCAAATTCATTATTAGGATCATATGTTTTTATGGGGGTGATTATTTTAGTGTCACTGTATTTAAAGGTCTGCGCCACAATGCCCTGGTCGATTGTATCACCACGAGCCAGACGCTCAACCTCCATAACAAGAACACCGGCCCACACGCCCTGCTCAACTTCGGACAGAAGCTTCTGCATAACGGGACGAGCGGCGATAGTTTCGCCGGAAACAACCTCGCGATATATTTCGGTTACGTTAAGCCGATATTTTTTTGCAAGCTCAAGGAGCGCCTTTTCATGGCGCACCAGAGTTTCTTCCTCTCCGTGAGCTTCAGCCTCCATATCGGCGCGGGATTTTCTAAGATATAAACAATATTGCATTTTATGCCTCCTATTCTATGAGTTGTGCTTCTATCTGCGGCAGAGTAACTGCCCCAGCGAGTGAATTGTAGGTATACAATCCCAACGAGAGACCGTAAACCGTAACCTCATCACCATCAAGAATGCGGGACTCATTTTTGCCCATTATATAGTTCACATACACAATACTATCATAGTCTCCATCAACAGCAACACGGAGCTCAAGCATACCAGCACCGGATGTATAAATTTCAGGATCATCAATTACCTGCACGACCGTACCGGATAATTTTACATTTTCAAGCTTATGATCTTCAGGGTTCCGAGCAAGGTATTCATATGTAACAGGTGTATAAATGCTGCGGTCAACTTTAGCACGATCTGAAATGATATTATCAGAAGCTTCTTCCGGCCCAGTAGTCGGAGCTTCTGTTTTTGTAGGTTTTTGTGACGCAGTTTGAGTTTCAGACATTGGGGACACAGTAGTCTCAACAGCGGTCTGATCAGTAGCATCGTTTGAATGTTTACCGGACAAGCAAACAGCTAAAACTATCACAGCAAAAATAAGAACAAGGGAAGCAATAATGCCTATAATAATAGTCTTTTCTTGTTTCTTTGTAAGAGGAACAGGTTCGGCTGTTTTATCTGGCGGCGCTGACTGAAAAATGACTCTATTTAGCTTTAATTTTATACCACAGTAAGGACAATGTACCATAGCATCAGATTGAGGCTTTTCGCAGCGAAAAACCTTGCTGCATTTCGGACATTTAATTTCAATCATTACTTTTACTCCTTTCATCCGCCAATTGATTTATTAAGAGTGTTCCATGCAGAATTTACAGAGCCAAAAGGCAAAGAAATTCTTATCGTTTTTACGGCATCTGTAAAAATACGCTTAAAGTCACTTTTGGAAAGCGCAAGCGATTCATAAATTTTTTTAATCTCCTCGATATTGTATGGAGCTATAAAAGAATATTTTG
>JBJEFT010000189.1:0-7967 GCA_051874315.1 Candidatus Ornithomonoglobus sp. | reverse complement strand
GTATTGGTTATCATGTAGGTGCCGTTCTTGATGTTGATAATGATACAATCACTTTGAAAGGTGATATTATCGACACAACAGGTGTAAGAACAAATACTATGAATAGCGGTGCTGCAAAGTCTTGTACAATAAGTGATATAGCAAAGGTTACTATTGAGTTTACAGGTAATGCCAGCAGCAACAACTTTGGTGTAGCTGTTGATAATATGCAGCTTTATGCTATGGTTAATCCGTCAGTGGCAGGTGCTTTAACCATTAACTATGTTGATGGTGATGGAAATAGTATAGCTGATTCAACATCTGTTGATGTTGCAGGTAAGTCTGCTGGTGATGTAGTATCATACAGCTATCCGAAGTATATTGTGAAAGACGATACATTGTATCTTGCTGATGTAACTAAGTATACAGATACAACTTCATTAACAGAATCAGCAAAGAGTGTAAACGTTACATACAAATCACAGGGTACAGGTACTTATCAGTATGAGGACTGGGATGGAACGGCTTCAGAGGTAGCTTCTCCTTCAAATGGAGGTTATACTACAGAAAGCACTTCATTTGTAGTTGCTGAAGGTGGTGTATACAATATAGAGGGTATGGCTTATTCGGACGGTAATGCAAACAGATATATCGAATTAGTAGTAGGCGGAAATGTTATCTATACATCAGAAGGCGCTACTAGATTCGGAACAGCATTTTCAACAACAGGCGTTGAGCTTCGCGCTGGTGATGTAGTGAACGTTAATAGAAGAGATTCACACGGTGGCTATATTGACTATATCTTGCTCACAAAGACAGGTGAGATTCCGGTAAGAGTAACAGCAACAAACGTTGGCGCATTTGAAGATGATGCAACTCTCGGAACAACCGGCGTAGCAACAGCATTCAAGGCTGAGATGGGTGACGTAACAGGTACACTCAGCTTCACGGTTACACCGTCAGAGGGTGAAGCAAGAACATTTGAAGGCGCAACAACACTTACAGAAGCTAATGTTGTTCTCGGTATCATCGTAAGCGGTCTTTATGATGCCGGCGCAACAGGCGTATTGACAGTTGTAGAATAATTACAGGAGGTATAATTAACATGAAAAAGTTTTATAACGAACCGGAAATGAATATCTCCTTGTTCGCACAGGCAGATATTGTTACAACAAGCGGCGAAGAGCCTACTCCTGCTCCTGTAGGAGAAACCGCTGTAGTAAAGGCTGACGCTGCTCTTGCTGAAGCTACTACAAAGATTACACTTACATGGTAATCATATAGAGTACATATTACTGCGGCGCTGTACAATCCAATCCCCGCGGCGCCCGAACAGAAATATAACTCGATAAATCCGCGATGTCCCGGAATCCCCGGGGCATTGTTTTTTTACAGTTTCCCCTCTCCGTTGAATAAAAGAATATCAGGAGTATGTCATTTATTGCAAAATAAATTAAAAACTTTAAGGTTATTTTAAGATTAGCGGTTTATAATACAGACAAAACATAAGGAGGGTGATCCGGATGAAAATGAAGAAATATGTAATATGTATTCTGGCGGCTGCAATGCTTATATCGGGAACAGGCTGCGGGGCGCAGGCAGAGAATGTCGGTACGCAGGTGAGCGGAGCCTCAATCATATATGACGGTGTACCGCTGGAGTTTGACGTTGCTCCGGTAAATGAAAACGGAACGATTCTTGTTCCGATGAGAGCGGTATTTGAGGCATTGGGCGCCAAGGTTAAGTGGGATGCCCAAACACAGTCGGTTACGGCAAGAAAAAGCTCTAAAACCTATGCAATGACCCTCGGTGAAAAAACAATAACCGTAAGTAAGAATGATGAGGTTACGGATACGACCACCGCAAACGAAGCGATGCAGCTCATAGACGACAGAACAATGCTTCCGCTCCGCGCATTGGGCGAGCTTTTCGGTCTTGAGGTCGACTGGAATGATGAAACAAAGACAGTAACTCTTACAACCCCCGAAGAAGAGAGTGATGATTTGTGGAAAGAAAACGTAGGGACGGTTGATTTATCGGCTATGAACGCGTCAGGCAGCGGCGTAAGCATTTCCGGAAAGACTGTCACAATTACGGAGGGCGGCGATTTCACAATAACGGGCGAGAATAACGACGCGCAGATAGTTGTGGATACGGATGCAAAGGTAAGACTGAGACTGAACGGAATAAACCTTACAAATACAGACGGAGCGCCCATATATGTCAAGAGCGCGGATAAGTGCTATATAACGCTTGAAGAGGGCACTGAAAACACGATTGCAGACGGTGGAGAATATACTCCTGAGCTTGCGGTAAACGGCTGCATTTATTCAGCTGACAACCTTGAAATAAAGGGCAAAGGGACGCTTAATATAAATGCGAATGTACATCATGGCATAGCGGCAAAGGATAATCTTGAAATCGTAAACGGCACAATAAATATTACTTCGCAGGGTGACGGTATTTATGTAAATGATACAGCTGAGATTAGCGGAGGTACGGTTAATATAACAAGCGCGCATGACGGTATCCAGTCGGGAAGTATTCTTGACATAACCGATGGTGTTATAAATATCAGCTGCACCGGCGAAGCAGCGGCGGCCGTATACGGATCGGGTATGGGCGGCGCTAGGGGACAGCAGCAGACGGCATTCTCAGAGCCGGAAGATGATGAGACTGAAAGCGAAAGCTCAAAAGGACTTAAGGCCGGTTGGATGATGGATATTTCCGGCGGTGAAATTACTGTTAATTCCAATGATACCTGTGTTAAGTGTGATTCCGAGCTTGATATTTCCGGCGGCACACTTACGCTGACCTCAGAGGTTAAAAAGGGTATCAAGGGTATGGAGGACGTCAATATTGACGGCGGTACAATTGATATAAAAAAATCGACCGAAGGAATTGAAACAAAGCGTATTATGACAATTAACGGCGGAGATATAAGTGTAATTTCAAGTGATGACGGTCTGAATGCAGGAGGTATCGGAGCAGGCGGCAAAGGCGGCTTTGGCGGCGGAATGAGACAGGACGGCGAAGGCATGGCGCCGCCGGAAAGACAGGCGGGCGCAGAAGGAGAAATGCCGCAAAAGCCCGGGAATATGACCGAAGGCGCAGAACAAACAGGCGGAATGAGAGGACAAAAGGGCGGCCGCGGAATGAATGCGGACGGCGAACCTATGACGCCGCCGGAGAGACCTGAGGGTGATGAGAGCATGACAGCGCCGCAAATGGGCGGTCGCGGAGACATGACAGGAGGTATGACCGGCGGCAGAGGTGAGTCAGCGGCAGTCAGCGCGGAGCATCACATCCAGATAAACGGCGGAAATATTTATATACACGCCGGCGGTGACGGGATTGATTCAAACGGCTCACTTATCATTGACGGCGGATCGGTTACTGTAGACGGATCGACTACCAGCGGAAACACAGCGCTTGATCATGACGGCTTATTCCGGATAAACGGCGGTACGGTTATAGCTGTCGGTTCTGCAGGTATGATTGAAAACCCATCCGAATCCTCGGAGCAGAATGTGCTTTCAGCGTATATAAACGCAAGCGCAGATCAGACGGTTACAATCAAGGATACACGAGGCTCACAGGTATGCAGCTATACTGTAACAGCCGCAGTGGGTCATATAATGTTTTCATCGTCTGATATTGCGCAGGGAGACACATATACGGTATATGTTGACGGAACGGAGCAGAGCAGCGGTACAGTAGAAAGCGCTCTTACCCAAATCGGAACACCGTCAGCAGGCAGCCGAGGCGGTATGGGTGGAAGAAAATAATTAAGGTGTTTCTTATAGCGCTCACGCACGCTATAGCAGTTTATCATACGGAGTAAAAAAGACTATGCTTCATCTTTTTTGGATGCTGCATAGTCTTTCTGCGTTTCTGAAAAGAATCCCTGCTATTTTACAAAAGGACCCATGTTATTTTACAACTTTGCCTTGCAATTTGACTTGCTTTGTGGTATAATTATATAGTTAATAGGTTTATTTATCGGGAGCCGTTTTTGATGCGGCTCAAGGAGGAAATTATGGCTAAAAAGTCAAAGGAACAACCGCTTGATATGGCCGCAATCGAGAACCAGGCCATTGTCGGCGTAGATTTGAACAGTGAAATGAAAAAGGCGTATATTGACTACGCCATGAGCGTTATCGTAAGCCGCGCGCTTCCTGATGTGCGCGATGGACTGAAGCCTGTTCACCGCAGAATTCTTTATGATATGTATGAGGGCGGTCTGCTTTATGAGGCGGACTTCCGTAAATCGGCAACCACAGTCGGATCTGTGCTCGGTAAATACCACCCGCACGGAGACGCGTCTGTTTATGATGCAATGGTTCGTCTCGGACAGGATTTCTCGCTGAGATATCCGTTGGTTCAGCCGAAGGGAAACTTCGGTTCCGTGGACGGCGACCCGCCTGCGGCTTATAGATATACAGAGTCAAAAATGTCAAAGATTGCGGCAAGTATGCTTACCGAAATCGAGAAGGAAACGGTTGACTTTGTTTCTAACTTTGATGATACCCGCAAGGAGCCTGATGTCCTTCCGTCAAGATTCCCTAATCTGCTTGTAAACGGCTCAAACGGTATTGCTGTCGGCATGGCAACCAATATTCCTCCGCACAACCTCACAGAGTGTATAGATGCGATTATCGCCTCAATTGACGACCCGATGATCACGGTTGACGAGCTTATGAACTATATCCCCGGACCGGACTTCCCGACAGGCGGAGTAATCATGGGTAAGCGCGGTATCCGTCAGGCGTACACAACAGGCCGCGGAAAGATCATTCTCCGCGCAAGAGCCGAAATTGAAGAGCTTGATAACGGCAGATCGCGTATTGTAGTAACCGAGATACCGTATAAGGTAAACAAGGCTCAGATGGAAAAGCACATCAATGAGCTTATGCGTGACGGCAAGCTGGACGGCATTGCGGCAACGAGAGACGAGTCGGCAGAGGATATACGTTTTGTAATTGACCTTAAGCGTGACGCGAACGCGAATGTTGTTTTAAATAATTTATATAAATTTACCGAGATGCAGGAAGCCTTCGGAATAATCATGATCGCTCTGGTTGACAAGGTTCCGAAGATTCTTAATCTCAAACAGATGATCGACTATTATATAGCTCACCAGGAGGATGTAATAGTAAGGCGCACAAAATTTGACCTGAGAAAGGCTCAGGAGCGCGCTCATTTGCTGGAAGGCTATAAGATCGTTATAGATAATATTGACGAGGTAATCCGCATAATCCGCGCGTCATCCTCAGTTGAGGACGCTAAGAAAAATCTGTGCGAGCGTTTCGGACTTGATGACATTCAGGCTACCGCAATAGTCAGAATGCAGCTGGGACGCTTATCGGGCATGGAGCGTGAGAAGATCGAGGCGGAGTACGAGGAGACACTTGCAAAGATTGCGGAGTATGAGGCGATTCTTGCCGATGAGGCTAAGGTCTGCGCAATAATAAAGAATGATCTTACAGAGCTGAAAAATAAATACGGTGACCCGCGCCGTACTGAAATTGCAATGGATTATACAGATCTTGACGATGAGGATTTAATCGAGGAAGAGGATTGTATTATTACTCTTACCCATAACGGATATACAAAGCGTATGCCGGTTGACACCTATAAGTCGCAGCGCAGAGGCGGCAGAGGTATAACGGGTGTTACAACAAAGGACGAGGACTTTGTTGAGCATATATTCACCTCATCAACACATGAAAATATACTGTTCTTTACGACCCGAGGTATCGTATATCAGCTTAAGGGTTACCAGATACCGGAGGCGGGCAGAACCGCAAAGGGCATGGCGATCGTAAATCTTATCCCTCTTGAAAGCGGTGAGAAGATCAGCGCCATGATTCCGATAAAGCAGTTCAATAACGGCGATTTTCTGACCTTTGTTACAAAGAAGGGACTTATCAAGAGAACCGATATTATGGACTACTCAAGAATCCGTCAGAGCGGTCTTAGGGCTATTGAGCTTACAGAGGGCGATGAGCTTATAAGCGTAAATCTGACGGACGGTGAAAGAGATATACTTGTTGCGACAAAGAACGCCTTTGCGATCCGCTTTGCGGAAAAGGACGGCCGCGCAATGGGCAGAACGACCAGAGGTGTAAAGGCGATTGAGCTCAGACCTGATGATGAGGTTATTTCAGCGGTCGTAATAGATACTGCAAAAAGTGATGAGTCTGTTCTTGCGGTAACGGAGAACGGCTACGGAAAGCGCAGCGACTACGAGGATTACCGTATCCAGACAAGAGGCGGCAAGGGAATATTCACATATAAGCTCGGTGAAAAGACAGGTAAGCTGGCAGGCGTTGTTTCCGCGTCGGAGGATCAGGACCTTATGCTTATCACCTCAGAGGGTATTGTAATAAGAATGCACGTTGACGAGATAAGCAAGTTCGGACGTCACACACAGGGCGTAAGGCTTATGAAGCTTGCAGAGGGCGTTAAGGTAGTAAGCGTTGCCCTTACAGAGCGTTATCAGGAAGAGGAAGAACAGCCTGAACAGGATTCATCCGAAGCAGCGGAGCAGAGTGAAGATATTGAGGAATAAAATATTTGGAGGCATGAAAATGAAGAAAACAGCAGCATTTTTAGCGGTTTTTATGTCCGCGGCACTTGTGCTTGGCGGATGCGGCTCAAAGAAGAATAGTAAAGTTGATATCGAAGATATTGCAACAGAAAAACCGACAGAGAGCGTAAGCAGCAACAACAGTGAGGAGCTTAAAGAGCTTACAAGAAACACGATTGACGCGGAAATTGTTCTTACAAACGGCGAGATAATTGATATAGAGCTTTATCCCGATCTTGCGCCCAAGACAGTCGCAAATTTTGTAAAAAATGTAAACGAGGAATTTTATACGGGAACAATTTTTCACCGTGTAATAGACGGATTCATGATTCAGGGCGGCGGCTATGATGAGGACTGCAAGCTCAAGAGTGTTTCCGAAACGGTTGAGGGTGAGTTTGAGGATAACGGTATTGAGAATCCGCTGTCACATGAAAGAGGCGTAATTTCAATGGCGAGAACAAGCGAGCCGAACAGCGCTTCGACCCAGTTCTTTATCGTTCAGACAGACAGCGCCTATCTTGACGGTCAGTATGCGGCATTCGGACGCGTAACCGCGGGAATGGAGGTTGTTGATGAAATCGCATCATCACCTAAGGCGAAGGATGCGCCGTCCGGCTTCAGTGATCTTACCGAGCCTGTGTATGTCATTGACTCAATAACAATTCTTTCGGATATTGACATAACAGCCGATGAGGATACGGAATTATCGGATGAAACAGAGGCAGACGAGGAGCCTGCACAGGAAACAACTGAATAATCAGCAGGAGGAACAATCAGAATGAATATAGAAATAGAAATGCAGGACGGCGGAATAATCAAGGCGGAGCTTTATCCCGAAACAGCGCCCATAACCGTCGCAAATTTTGAAAAGCTCATAAAGGAGGACTTTTTCGCGGGGCTTGTATTCCATCGCGTAATCAAGGGCTTTATGATCCAGGGCGGCGGAATGGACGCCACAGGAAAGCAGAAGAAGGCGGAATCAATCAAGGGCGAATTTGACGCGAACGGCGTTAAGAACGATTTAAAGCACACACGCGGCGTTCTTTCAATGGCAAGGACAATGTTCCCCAACAGCGCGTCAAGTCAGTTCTTCATTATGCACGAGGACGCGCCGCATCTTGACGGTCAGTATGCCGCATTCGGCAAGGTTACGGAGGGTATGGAGGTTGTTGACAGGATTGCCGAAACCGATACGGATTTCAGTGATCAGCCTATCGTACCGCAGGTAATAAAGACAATAAGATTGGCGTAAAGCCGAAATATATCGTTATTATCAACGTCTTATTTGTATTATCAAGAGGCTGTATCAAAACAGAACCGGCTCTATTATCAGATTTTTTTAACTTTGTTTAAGCTGAAATTCATGTGTTTGAAATTAGAGCAATAAATTATTGTT
>JBJEFT010000188.1:0-2079 GCA_051874315.1 Candidatus Ornithomonoglobus sp. | reverse complement strand
TAAGGAGTATGAGCTTTGCGCGACCTCCGCAAGGGTCATCAAGCCGGGCTATCTTGCGATTTTTAAGGATATGAAAAAAGAGGAGCCGACAGCACTTTCTGATATATTGCCGGGGAGATATAACGCGAAGCCTCTCGTAGGAAATACGGAGGAAAAGGAAACAAAGCCGCCCGCGCGCTATACAAAGGCAACACTCAACGAGGATATGACGCGCATTGCAAAATACGTTACGGATCCGAAAATCAAAAAGCTGCTTGAACTGAAGGATAAGGACAAAAAGGGCGAGAACGGATCAATAGGAACTTCAGCGACCCGGAGCGCGATTATCGATGGGCTTGTAAAGAAGGGCTATCTTGAGGAAAAGGGCAAAAAGCTCATATCAACCCCGCTCGGACGGGAGCTGTACCGTATACTGCCGGATGAGATAAAGAAAGCGGATATGACAGCCGAATGGTGGGCTATGCAGGAGGATATACGCTGCGGAAAGGCGGGATATGAAACGCTTACCCATAATGTGCTTGAAACGATTGAGAAAATAATAAAAAATCAATATCCGGCTGTTGATCAGACCGTTATGGGTGATCAGATGATAAAAAGGCATAACAGCAGGCCCGGAAGCAGGCAGATTCAGATTTTAGGCAAATGCCCGATGTGCGGCGGAAATGTCATAGAGGGAACAAAGGGCTACGGCTGCGCAAACTGGAAGCCGCCCATGTCGTGTAAATTCGTAATCTGGAAAAAGCATAAGTCGGGATTGTTTAAAAATCAGAATTTCACAAAAACAATGGTGAAAAAATGGCTTGCCCGGAAACCTGTGACCTGCAAAAAGCTGACAACAAAGACAGGAAATATATTTGAAGCGGATGTTTCAATGAGAATCAATCCTGCCGGTCAGTATGGTCCTGTTGAGTTTGATCTGACCTTTAAGGAGAAGAAGCCGGAGACACCGAAAGCGCCGCAGATACAGGAGAACTATGCGCCGGACAGCAGCGCTCCCGCGCCCCCGCCCTCGCAGTATCAGCCGCCTGAGGAGCTGCCGCCGGATTTCTGGGGATAGCTTGAAGCAGAATTACCAAAAAATGAACAGAAATTGCGTAAAATTGTATGGACATTACTGAAAAATTGTGGTAAAATGTATCTATATAATAAACAGAAAGGGTGATTTTTATGAATCTTGATATGCTTCATCCTGCTGACCAGCTGGTCATGTTTATGGAACGTATTTACGGCTACGGAATGACCACAACCTCGGGCGGTAATCTTTCAATTCTTGATGATAACGGCGACATCTGGATTACTCCCGGCTCCATAGACAAGGGAAGCCTTACAAGAAAGGATATGGTATGTATCAAGCCCGACGGCACAATCGAAGGAATACACAAGCCGTCAAGCGAATACCCGTTCCACCAGCACATTTATAAAACAAGACCTGACATAAAAGCGGTGCTTCACGCTCATCCGCCGGCATTGGTAGCTTTCTCAATCGTTCGTAAGCTGCCGAACACGAGCATGATTCCGAACGTCAAGTTCTCGTGCGGAGAAATCGGGCTTGCAAAGTACGGTCTGCCGGGCTCGCAGGATCTGGGCGATAAGATTTCGGAGGAGTTTGACAAGGGCTTTAATACTGTAGTTCTTGAGAACCACGGCGTTGTTATCGGCGCAAATAATATGTTCGAGGCGTTCAAGTCGTTTGAAACACTGGATTTCAGCGCCCGCATAGAAATTGACGCTCATAACATCGGACAGATAAACAGCCTTACACCGGAGCAGATCGACTGGTACAAGTCGCGTCAGCATGTTGTTATGGATGAATTTGTTTCAAACAACATCACAAGCGAGGAAAAGGATGTCCGCGCAGAGATGATCAAGTTTATCCGCCGCGCGTACGACCAGAGACTTTTCACAAGCACGCAGGGAACCTTCTCTCAGAAGCTTTCTGACGGCAGCTTTATCATAACCCCGTCCGGTAAGGACAGAAAGTATCTTGAGCCGGAGGAC
This sequence comes from Candidatus Ornithomonoglobus sp., assembly GCA_051874315.1. GTDB lineage: Bacteria > Bacillota > Clostridia > UBA1381 > UBA1381 > Ornithomonoglobus. The sequence goes on along the minus strand of JBJEFT010000188.1, from coordinate 81 downwards.
CTTGTCAAGATAAGCGGCAATTTCAAGGAGATGGGCAAATTCCCGTCAAAGAGCGCGGAGCTTCACAAGGAAATTTACGCT
>JBJEFT010000187.1:0-2084 GCA_051874315.1 Candidatus Ornithomonoglobus sp. | reverse complement strand
TAGGGCTAAAAGAGTTTATTGCCGATAAAATGAAAGAGGTATAGTATGAGGATATGTATAATGAGTGACCTTCATTTCGGCAAAAAGCGTATGCGCGTCGAATGGGCGCTGGCAAACGCGGCGCGGTATGACGCTGTAATTTTTGCCGGAGATATAGTAAACGATGGAACGTCTGAGCAGTTTAAGGAGCTGCATTATATTGTGGAAAAATATCTTGACGGTATTCCGGTATTCTGCGCGGCGGGAAATCATGATTTCCCGATAGATTATATTCCCGAAAAAGAGGACGGCGTATACGATTATTTTTCGTTTCAGGAGGCGATGCGCCGCCATTCGGAAAAACTCGGCGCGATATGGCAGCAGGATAAAAGCGGCGCATATTATGCTCAGTTTGGCAACACGGCAATTATCGGATTAAATTGCGTAACATATTACAGGCGGTTTAAATTTGAGGACGGTGCGCAGCTTGTTTCTCTTGACAAATGGCTAAAAGACGACAGCTCACAAAGGCGTATAATTGTATGTCACGCGCCGCTGATTGCCCATAACCCGCGGCGCAAAAAAAACGGCAATCCCTACCTTTCAAGAGATTCCCGCCTTCAGGAAATTGTAGACCGTCACGGCAATATAATATTCGTATCGGGACACACGCATTTTTCGCCTCTTGTATCCGAGGGGTGTATCGAGTACGACAGTGCGCACAACAATGTTTATATCAACGATGGAAGCGTGTGTCCGAACGCAAATTCGGGAGGCTTCGGCAAGAGCGTGTCGGACGGAAATTTTGTAGGACTTGACCTTCGCGGAAGGAGTATAAATATAGACGTTGAAATATTCACAAGAAAAAATCTGCTGAATGTTTTGACCTGATACAATAAGGGTATGGGCATTTTGGTTGACTAACACGAGGGAAAGAGTTATGGGAGGATTATTATTTGCAGGAATGATTGGTGCGGCGGTGTATTTTGTATACAGAGAAAGAGCCGCTAATCAGCAAAAGCGGAAGGAATCGTGTGAAAAGGAGTTAAAAAAACAAGCGGAGGAAACTAAGAGAATGGAAAGATGGTTTACAAGGCAGGACGCTGAAAAGCTTTTGTCCAAGCAAAACGGGAATATTGACATACCATATGGCGTAACGGAAATCTGCGACAGAGCATTTGACAGAAACGAAAATCTTATATCGATGTCTGTCCCTTCAAGTGTCAAAATAATCGGCGACCGCGCTTTTGCGGACTGCAAAAATCTAAAGCGTGTCGAGCTTGAAGAGGGATTGGAGTCAATAGGCTCCAACGCATTCACCGGTTGTGCAAGTCTGCATGAATTGGTGATACCGGATATAGAAATAAATATAGGTCTCGGCGAAATTGACTATGAAGCTATAGCGGAACGACTGTTCCCGATGGCTATTGAAAAGCTGAGAGAATACAGCGGCGATAATATTTTAATAAAAACGATAGGCAGAATGCAGTTCGTTCCTGAGGGACTTGCCGCATCAATTCTCTCAACGCTTCCGCAGGAGGCGAAGGACGAGCTTATCCTATATTTCATTAACGGGCATAGGGACGAGCTGACATCTATGATAAACAATTTTGCGGAAAACAAGCAGATTAAAATATCTGTTGCAAACGTGGAGATACATTCGTAAATTTAAGGAATCATAGAAAAACCAAGGAGATGCTAATTATGCCGTTTAAAATAATACGCGATGACATAACACAAATGAATACAGACGCAATGGAGCGTTATTTAAAACGAGGATAGATTCAAAAGTAGTCTGGGAAGGTGTACGAAAAGCTCGCCGAGGCGGACGCGCGGATTGAAAAGCTTTTTAAGAAGCTGAATTTGCCGACGGCAAAAATTCGATTTGTGACAGAATAAGGGAGGAAACAGAAATGAATAATAATTTTGAAATTAAAAACGGCGAACTTGTTAAGTATCGCGGCATCGGCGGAGACGTCGTAATACCCAACAGCGTAACGAGTATAGGCGAAAGTGCGTTTGAGGGATGCAGAAGTTTAACGAGCATAACAATTCCCGCCAGTGTAACGAGCATAGGCAATGGGGCGTTTTACGGCTGCGAAAGA
>JBJEFT010000186.1:0-2084 GCA_051874315.1 Candidatus Ornithomonoglobus sp. | reverse complement strand
GATATTCCGTACAGCGTGGTCGCGTGCAGGGAGCACCGGGAAACTGCGCTTGAGGCGGCAAGACAGAGCATGGTGCTGCTCAAAAACGACGGCATACTTCCGCTTAGAGACGGTATTAAGACGATCGGCGTAATCGGACCGAATGCCGACAGCCGTGAAGCGCTTGTCGGTAATTACAACGGAACGCCGCTTAAATATGTGACGGCGCTTGAGGGTATCATGAACGAGGCGGAGGAACGTCAGATCCGCGTTATGTACTCCGAGGGCTGCCACCTGTGGAAAAATAAGATAAGCAACCTGTCTCTTAATGAGTATGACCGTGAAAGCGAGGCGCTCACGATCGCGGAGCAGTCGGATGTCGTTGTGCTTTGTCTCGGTCTTGACGCCACAATAGAGGGAGAGCAGGGCGACGCGGGCAACGAGTTCGGCTCGGGAGATAAGCATGATTTGCAGTACCCGGCGGTTCAGCGTCATCTTCTTGAAACGGTGCTTTCCGCGGGCAAGCCGGTAATTCTTGTTTCAATTTCGGGAAGCGCGATGGATATGCGCACAGCGGACGAAAAATGCGCGGCGGTTATTCAGGCATGGTATCCGGGCGGCGAAGGCGGCACAGCCGTTGCTGAGCTGCTGTTCGGAAGATATTCACCATCGGGAAAGCTGCCGGTAACGGTATACCGCCAAACGGAGGATCTGCCGGAGTTTACCGACTACAGTATGGAAAACCGCACCTACAGATATTTTAAAGGGACGCCGCTTTATCCGTTCGGCTACGGTCTGTCATATACAAGCTTTGAATATTGTGGCGGAGGCGAGCTTAATATGGCGGAGAAAATAACGGTTGAATGTAAGGTCAGAAATACAGGCGGTACGGACGGCTATGAAAAGGTTCAGCTTTACGCGGTACCGATAGCGCCGGAATGCCGTGTACCGAAGTCGGAGCTTAAGGGCTGCAAGGCGGTATATCTTAAGGCAGGCGAGGAGCAGACAGTAAGCTTTACCGTTAAGCGGGAGGATCTGCTTCTTGTAGACGAGGACGGGAAACGCTTTGAAACAAAGAACGGCTTCAGACTGTTTGTGAGCGGCGGTCAGCCGGATGAGAGGACACGGGAGCTGACGGGCGTAAAGCCGGCCGAGTTTATTCTGAAATAAAATGAAGGTTAAAAAATTATGCCGCCGTGTCGGTGAAGCGCTGCTTGGGTATATCAACAATAAATCACTTATGGCAAAGTTTATTATAATATTTGTTTTTTGTGTATTTATGCCGATTATGCTGTCCAGCATCATATTCTCGTATAATATTAATAAGAATTTTTATGAGCACGAGTCGGACAGTCTGTCCTATTTCGTTAAGAGCAGCGCTTCGGAAATCAACAGCATCTTTGACGAGGCTATTTCGCTCAGTCATGTTATTGCGAATGATAAGGTAATAGAGGAGCTTGCGGGAAAACAGTTCGGCTCACCGGCGGTCTTATATGGAAGATTACGGAGATAGAGAAGAATAGCAGCTTATGGCGGCATTGCAGTCGTCAATGAACCAGAGCGGAGCAAGCACAGCTAATGTGGTAAATACCGAGGCGGCGTCAAATCAGGTAACGCCGGTATCCATACGAGCTGCAACCACAATAGTTGCCGCAGTTCCGATACTCATTGTATATCCCTTCCTGCAAAAATATTTTGTAACAGGTATGACAGTGGGCAGTGTAAAAGAATAATCTATAAGGCGTGCCGGAAGCTCCGGCACGTTCTTTTTGCGAGGAGTACACGGATAAAATAAGTTACAGGTTGGGGGGTATCCGATACCATTATCGTATAATTCTCCATTCCTCCGCCAGTCTTTCAACCGACCATGCCGCGTTTGCCGGGGAGGTGGACGGAAGATATATTGCCCCGCGTCCGAGAGTCTTTTCCTGATATTTAATATAGTATTTCTCTGAGGCTCTGCCGTTTACAAAGATTTTTTCAATGGGCGCGGCGCCGAGAATCGGGGAGAGGTCGTTGGGAACAACGTTCTTTATGGAGCTGTCGGAGCTGCCGGTGATTTCGCAGGAGGCGATAACGTCCCAGAGCGCTATATGATTTTTATG
>JBJEFT010000185.1:0-2088 GCA_051874315.1 Candidatus Ornithomonoglobus sp. | reverse complement strand
CTCAAGCTCCGCAAGACTCCGAAGGATGAGATAAAGAAGAGAGTTACAGAGGCTGCAAGAATTCTTGACATCGAGCACCTCCTCGACAGAAAGCCGAAGGCTTTGTCAGGCGGTCAGAGACAGAGAGTTGCAATGGGTCGTGCTATCGTACGTTCACCGAAGGTATTCCTCATGGATGAGCCGCTTTCAAACCTGGATGCTAAGCTCAGAGTTGCAATGAGAACAGAGATCAAGAAGCTCCACAATAAGCTCCAGACAACATTCATTTACGTTACACATGACCAGACAGAGGCTATGACAATGGGTACAAGAATCGTTGTTATGAAGGACGGCGTTGTTCAGCAGATCGATACACCGTCAAACCTCTACAACAATCCATGCAACCAGTTTGTTGCCGGCTTCATTGGTTCACCGCAGATGAACTTCATCAATGTTAAGCTTGTTCAGAAGGGCAATGATCTTTGGGCAGAGTTTGGTTCAGACGCAGTTAAGATTCCGGAAGGAAAGGCTAAGAGAGCAGAACTCAAGCCGTATATCGGTAAGGAAGTTATTCTCGGTATCAGACCTGAGGATCTCCATGATGATGAGGCATTCCTCTCAACATATCCGGACGCTACAGTAAAGGCATTCGTAGAAGTTACAGAAATGATGGGTGCAGAGACATATCTCTATCTCCTGATCAATGGCATCCAGTTCACAGCAAGAGTTAACCAGAGAACAACAGCTAAGATCAACGATAATGTAAAGATTGGCTTTGATGTTAACCATATCCACTTCTTCGACAAGGATACAGAGCAGACAATCCTTAACTGATAATGGGAGTTATATAATTGAACAGTCATACCGGGGAGCATATGCTTCCCGGTTTTTTTAAAAGTAAAAAAGAATAAAAAAGGTCCCCGGAGTAACCGTGACCAAGAATCAGAATTCTACCTGCTAATGCAGGTGGGTCGCTTCCCGAAGGCTTTACAAGTCCACTGGCATTCACCGAGGTGAAAGGAGGCATGTGCGCCGCCGTCCGGAGAAAGCATCCCGTTTAAGAAGTGTTGGTAAAAAAATGATTCATACACGCGAAACCCCAGGGCTTCCTTATGGAATTAGTATACCACAAGTTCATGTAAAATACAAGTGTTATTTAGTTACATTTTCATTACAAGACTGTAACTTTATGCAGAAAATGTAAAGTTACTGATTTTCACGTTCCTCATCGCGCTTTACAAATTCATTAAAGGCGCGCTGGAGAAGGTCCTCGTCCTCAACCATAACCAGCTCCGCGTCATCGCTGTCAATATCACCCTCAACTACCATGATAAGGACCTCGTCTGTATCCTGTCCCTCGGGCATAACCTCAGCAAGCGCGAAAAATGTTTTCTTTTCAAGCTCAAAAACGTCAAGTGTTTCAAATTCAATCTCGTTGCCGTTTTCGTCCTCAAGGATAATTATATTGTTTTCCATTGTAATTGTTTTCTCCTTTATTATAAGATTTCTATCAAATATATTTTAATATATTTTTATATAAATGTCAATCATTATTTTTCTGCTTTGCAAGATAGCTTTCAAGAATAAGGCACGCTGAAACGGTATCTATTACCTTTTTGCGCTTTTCACCGCGGGTGTTTGTCGTGTTCAGAAACCGCGCCGCGCCCATGGTTGTAAGGCGTTCGTCAACATACTCTATATTTCCGTCATATATCTCACGGAGCTTATCCGCAAATTTATGGGTCGCATCGACGCGGAAGCCCTCTGTGCCGTTCATATTCTTCGGCAGACCTATAACGATCGTTTCCGGCTTATATTCATCTATAATCTCTTTAAGCTCCGCTGTAAGCTTTTTTGCGCCCTTATTTTTTATCGTGCCTACGCCCTGCGCGGTCCAGCCCATAATGTCGGTCACCGCAACTCCGACGCGTGAATCTCCGTAATCAATTCCAAGTATTCTCATAATGACATCTCCGTAATAATAGTATGGAACTATTGTAACATATTAAATACAAAATTTCAACAAAATTTAATATTTCTTTTTAAGAACAATATTGACATTTGCAGAAAAAATTTATATAATAATATTTATTATATAGAAAGCTTAAT
>JBJEFT010000184.1:0-8019 GCA_051874315.1 Candidatus Ornithomonoglobus sp. | reverse complement strand
AAGGGTAAGCAGGGACGTTTCCGTCAGAACCTTCTCGGTAAGCGTGTTGACTATTCGGGACGTTCGGTTATCGTTGTAGGTCCGGAAATGAAGATTTACCAGTGCGGACTTCCTAAGGAAATGGCTATTGAGCTGTTCAAGCCGTTCGTAATGAAGGAGCTTGTTTCAAGAGGTATCGCGCACAACATAAAGAGCGCAAAGCGTATGGTAGAGCGTACACGTCCTGAGGTATGGGATGTGCTTGAGGATGTAATCAAGGAGCATCCGGTTCTTCTTAACCGCGCGCCTACACTTCACCGTCTCGGTATTCAGGCATTCGAGCCGCGTCTTGTTGAGGGCCGCGCTCTTAAGCTCCATCCGCTGGTATGTACCGCTTACAATGCGGACTTCGATGGTGACCAGATGGCTATTCATGTACCGCTTTCACCGGAGGCTCAGTCAGAGGCGCGTTTCCTCATGCTTTCGGCAAACAACCTTCTTAAGCCGCAGGACGGTCACCCGGTAACCGTTCCTACACAGGATATGATCCTCGGTTCATATTACCTGACAATCATCCGTGAGGACTACAAGAAGATTTATGATACGATCTCAGAAGATGACACAAAGGCGGCAGCATTTGAGGCGCTTTTAGCGGAAACAGACGAAGAGCCTGTAATCGTAGATGCGGACAAGGAGCTTGTAACCTATCCGTCATGGAAGGAAGCTTATGAGTATATTCTCACACTTGAGAAGGTAAAGCTCAATGAAACAAAGGCGGACAAGGTCAATCCGGTAATCGTAAAGACTCCGCAGAAGGATGTAACCGTTTCGGTACAGACCTTCCTCGGACTTGCAAAGAAGGTAACAACAAAGGTATTCACATCGGTTGAGGAAGCATTGCTTGCCAACACAAATAAATCGATCACATACCATGAGCTTATCAAGGTACAGGTAACAGGAGAAGTAAACGGCGAAAAATTAACAAAGCTTGTTGACACAACAGCCGGCCGTCTTATCTTCAATGACAACATTCCGCAGGACCTCGGTTTTGTAGACAGAACAGATCCCGAGACCGCGCTTGACTTTGAGATCGGATTTATTGTTAAGAAGAGCCAGCTCGGAGACATCATCGGAAGATGTATTGATGTACACGGAACATCGATCACAGCAGATATGCTTGACAAGATCAAGGCGACAGGCTATAAGTATTCAACACTTGCCGCTCTTACGGTTTCCGTGTCGGATATCAACGTTCCGGGCAATAAGCCGGAAATACTTGCGGCAGCCCAGAAGAGAGTCGATGCGATCACAGCCAAGTACCGCTTCGGTTTGCTCAATGATGAAGAGCGTTATCAGCAGGTAATCAAGATATGGGCAGAGGCTTCATCAGAGGTCACAGACGCCATGCTTGAGCACTTCGGTGAGTTCAACCCGATCTACATGATGGCTGACTCGGGAGCCCGTGGTTCGATCAACCAGATCAGACAGCTTGCGGCTATGCGAGGACTTATGGCGGATACACAGGGCAGAACAGTCGAGATTCCTATCAGAGCAAACTTCCGTGAGGGTCTTAACGTCCTGGAGTACTTCGTATCATCGCACGGCGCCCGTAAGGGACTTACCGATACCGCGCTCCGTACAGCCGACTCAGGCTATCTTACAAGACGTCTTGTTGACGTATCGCAGAACGTTATCGTTCGTGAGATCGACTGCGGTACGAATAAGTATACAGAGGTTGAGGATATCAGAGACGGACAGGAGGTTATCGAGCCGTTGTATGACCGTATCGAGGGCCGTATCTCATGGGAGGACATCCAAAATCCTGCAACAGGCGAGATTATTGTCAAGGCGGGCGATATGATCTCACCGCGTCAGGCTCAGAAGCTTGTAGATGCGGGTATTCAGAAGGTCAAGATACGTTCAGTTCTTACATGTAAGTCAAAGGTCGGCGTATGCGCTAAGTGTTACGGTAAGAACCTTGCAACAGGAACACTTGTTGATATCGGTGAAGCGGTTGGTATCATTGCGGCTCAGTCAATCGGTGAGCCTGGTACACAGCTTACAATGAGAACCTTCCATGCCGGCGGCGTTGCTTCGGGCAGCGATATTACACAGGGTCTTCCGCGTATCGAGGAACTTTTCGAGGCGCGCAGACCTAAGGGTGTCGCAATCATCTCGGAGATTGCAGGTACGGTAAGGATCAACGATTCTAATCAGAGACGTGAGGTTATAATCACAAACGACGAGGACGGCGAGGCTAAGACATATGCGATCCCGTACGGCGCGTCGATCAAGGTTCATAACGGTGACTACCTTGAAAAGGGCGGCGAGATCACAGCCGGTTCAGTCAACCCGAACGATATTCTTAAGATCAACGGCCCAGACGCGGTTCAGATGTACATCACCCGTGAGGTACAGAGAACATATCGTATGCAGGGTGTTGACATTAACGATAAGCACGTTGAGGTTATCACACGTCAGATGCTCCGCAAGGTAAGAATAGACGATGTCGGCGATACAGACCTCCTTATCGGCTCACTCACAGACGAGCTTGATTTTGAGGACGCAAACGAGGCGGTTAAGGCTAAGGGCGGAGTTGAGGCAAAGGCTTCACCTGTTCTTCTCGGTATCACAAAGGCATCACTTGCAACAGACTCCTTCCTCTCGGCGGCTTCGTTCCAGGAGACCACAAAGGTACTCACAGAAGCGGCGATCAGAGGTAAGATTGACCCGCTGGTTGGTCTTAAGGAAAATGTTATTATCGGTAAGCTTATCCCTGCGGGTACAGGTATGAGTATGTATAAGGATATTAACATCACCAAGAACGGCGAGGAAATCTTCAGCGAGGATATTGAATAAAGCTCAGAACAGTCTGCACAGCAAAAACTGCTGTGCAGATTTTTTAAATTTTTTTGGAAAAAATGCAACCATTTGGACTTTTGAATCGTGTTAATAACAGAAAGATATTTTTTGGAGGTATAAGAACATGAGAAAAACAAAGATTAAAAAATGGTTTTTGGCAGCTTTCTGTATGCTGCTGACGGCTGTATTTACGATTGCTCCGGCATATGCGGCTGATGATGACGGAACGGAGGAGGAAACAACAAAGATAACGGTATCGCTGAGCCTGCCCGAGGGCTGCGATTATACCGATGACGGAATAACAGTGACGGTGAGCATAGGTCATCCGCTCAGCACCACAGCAGGAGGCGGAAGGGTCAGCGGAGACGGTCATATAGGCTATAGCGGCATATATGAAAGCACACCCGTTGCTGCCTATCGGAATAGAATCATAGCGTTACAAAGCATGGAAATCACGTTTAATGAGGGAGAAACAGAAAAGACTGCTGAATTTGATGTAGAAAATAATAAATCAAGCGGAGCTCTGAGGGCGCAGTATTTGATAAATGACGACAGATATATGGGCATAGGGACAGCGCGTATAACGGATTACAGCGCCGTATTGGGTATAGACTGTGTAGAAAAAATAAGCCTGTCCGGAACAGTTACCCTGACGGATATTGAAGAGGATGTTCCGTATACTGTTTACGCGGAGGAAAACAGAAGAATAGAGGAAAACAGTATAATCTATGATTATGCCGATGTTTTCCATGGAACTGTACCGGCTGAAACTGGTGTTTCCGAATATACTTTAAATATAAAGCCGGATAAAGATTATTCTCTGTTTATAACCTTTGATGACAATGAATTTGTGCGTCAAAGTAAGGAAATCAGCAAGGGAACTCAGAATATAACAGTGGATTTTGATTCGTTTGAGAGGTCACCGGAGATAACAGGAACCGTGCGTCTTCCGGATAGTATCGCGGATGAGGATGTGTGGGGCAGTGTTTTTGTGCAGACGGCAGACGCTCCGTATTATGAAATAATGTGGGACAGCTTCAGCTTTGAAGATGGCAGCATAGAATGCGGCTTCACACTCCGAAACGACTTGGATGCCGATAAGGTAATTGTATATTATATGATTTTCAGCGAGACAGAGGGTCTGTATTACGGCGGTAATTATCTAAGCGATACAGAATGTGTCAAAAATGTATCGGAGGCGGCAATACTTGACGGAAGCAGCGGAAATATTATATTGAATCTCATTGAGCAGGATTTGGCATATCCGATTGAAGTGGGTACACCGTGTATTACTGCCGATAATAAATATGCCATTGAGATATTTAACAGCGGGAGCTCTGTATATGACTTAAAAATATATATTGCGGATTATGATAACGGGATATTGACAGGAATAACACAGCAGACAGTAAATGCGTATTCACACGAAGATATTACCGTGGAATTTGAAAAAACATCGGGCAGACAAAGTCTGTTCGTATGGGATGGTATGAAGCCGACAGCGTTAAAAACGGAGATCACTGACAAATAAGCGGCTATATCAAAACTTAAAAACATCAAAAAAGCCGCCTCATGCAAGACGGCTTTTTATGAACAATTGAATTATCGTTATATAAGCAGTAAGTATATTGATATATGCTAATTAGCAGATACCCTGCTGCATCATAGCCTCTGCAACCTTCATGAAGCCTGCGATGTTAGCGCCCGCAACGAGGTCGAGCTTACCACCCTTTGTAAGGTTGTATTCCTTAGCTGCCGCTGTAGCCGCTTTGTAGATCGATACCATGATACCGTGGAGCTTTTCGTCAACCTCTTCGAATGTCCATGAAAGTCTCTGTGAGTTCTGGCTCATTTCGAGAGCTGATGTAGCAACGCCGCCTGCGTTTGAAGCCTTACCCGGAACAAAGTATACACCGTTCTGCTGGAGGTACTCTGTAGCGTCCGGAGTTGTCGGCATGTTAGCGCCCTCTGCAACGATGAGTGTACCGTTGGCAACAAGAGCCTTAGCGTCGTCGATAAGAAGCTCGTTCTGAGTAGCGCACGGAAGAGCAACGTCAACCTTAACATGCTGCCAGAGACCTGCGCCCTCGAAATACTGAGCTGACGGATGAGTCTGGACATACTCCTTGATTCTGCCTCTCTTAACTTCCTTGATTTCCTGAACAGCCGGAAGATCGATACCGTTCTCATCAATGATGTAGCCGTTTGAGTCTGACATTGTAATAACCTTAGCGCCGAGCTGCTGAGCCTTCTGGCAAGCGTAGATAGCAACGTTACCCGCGCCTGAGATAGCGACTGTCTTACCCTCAAATGATGTACCGAGCTCAGTGAGCATTTCTGCTGCAAAGTATACAAGACCGTAGCCTGTAGCCTCTGTACGGGCGAGTGAACCGCCCCATGTGAGACCCTTACCTGTGAGAACACCCTCATATACGTTCTTAAGTCTCTTATACTGACCGAACATGAAGCCTATTTCTCTTGCGCCTGTACCTATATCGCCTGCCGGTACGTCTGTATCAGCGCCGATGTGTCTTGAAAGCTCTGTCATGAAGCTCTGGCAGAAGCGCATAACCTCCATGTCTGACTTACCCTTCGGGTCAAAGTCGGAACCGCCCTTGCCGCCGCCGATCGGGAGCGTTGTAAGGCTGTTCTTGAAGATCTGCTCGAAGCCGAGGAACTTAATAACGCTGAGGTTTACTGTCGGGTGAAGTCTGAGACCGCCCTTGTAAGGTCCTATAGCGCTGTTGAACTGTACTCTGTAACCGCGGTTAACCTGTACCTTGCCGTTGTCATCTACCCACGGAACTCTGAACATAACGATTCTCTCCGGCTCAACGAGTCTTTCGAGAAGCGCTGCCTGCTCAAACTCAGGATGAGCGTCGAGAGCCGGCTGGATTGTTTCGAGAACCTCTGTAGCAGCCTGGATAAATTCCGGCTCACCGGGGTGGTTCTTCTTTAATTCTTCTAATACTTTCTCACCATATTTCATTGGGAGAAACCTCCTTTAAATAAAAATATTGTTATTGCAGCCCATACATGATTTAAGGGCTATAAGGTTATTGTACAGCAGCAAATTTATATAATTGTTTGTTGCCTATTGCTATACTCTTATAACTTAGTTCAGGAAAACTAAGTTAGTTTTAATGAACTAAGTTTTTGAGAGCTAACAGTATTATACCACGATGTGATTAAATATGCAAGAAAAAAATTGCCAAAAAGCCCTTTTTTTACGAAAAAATTCATTTTTATTCGCTTATAATGAATAAAATTGAAAAAATTTGTAAAAGTTACATCAGGGTAACATTTTTCTTTAACAGACAATTCACCAAATCCGCCGTAAACTGAGCTGCAAAAAGAGGTTATCCCCAGTTTTCAATACATTTCTTTAAAAGCGCGGTAAGTGTGGCCTTTTCGCTTTCGGACAGGCAGGAAAGCAGATCTCCCGAAGCCGCCGGATCCGCGCTGTGGTGGAGATAATGTCCGCATTTAAGCATTAAGCGTATCGTTTCATCCTGTTCCGCTCCGCCGTCATGACGTCCGCGGTGACCTCGCTCATCCACAGCGCTGTTGTTATGATGTCCGTGATAACTGCGCTCATCCGGGTCTCCCTCAATGCCCAAAAGCTGCCGTCCTCTGGGACAGTGCAGATCATCCACCGGACAATGACGTCCGCAGCCCGGGCATGTATTATTGTTTTCATAATTCGTTTTCATAAGCTTATTCCTCCAAAAATATTTATTGTTGATTAAGTTGTGCAACAGCTAAAGAAAAAGAGCGTAAATCCGTATCCGGACTTACGCTCTTGCTGCTCGATTAAGAATATATTATCATAAATTCAGTTGTAATTCAATACCCGCTGATACGGATTTACATTTTGTTTACAATCCGTGTTATGTATAGCTTAGAAATCTACCTCTGTGTCGTAGTAGCAGCACTTAAGCAGCTTTTCCATTTCCTCCTGTGTAGGGATTCTCGGATTTGAAAGCGTACAAGCATCGCCGATTGCATTCTTAGCGATTTCCGGAAGTCTCTCGAGGAATACGTCCTCAGGAACAAAGCCTTGCTCTGTAGGATAGCTGTCCGGACCGTAGTTCTTGATGCAGTGCGGGATGTTAAGGTCGTCGTTCATCTTTCTGAGATATTCGATAAGGAGCTTAACCTTCTCATCATCGTCAGCGCCGCCCAGACCCATGTAGTCAGCGATTACGCCGTATCTCTTCTTGGCTGTTTCATCCTTAGCGTTGAACGCGATTACCTTCGGAAGGTACATAGCGTTTGCCGCGCCGTGGATGATGTGCGCGCCGTAGTCAGCAAATGCCGCGCCTGTCTTGTGAGCCATGGAGTGAACTATGCCGAGGAGAGCGTTTGAGAATGCCATACCCGCAAGACACTGAGCATTGTGCATTGAATCACGCTTAGCCATATCGCCGTTATATGACCCAACAAGATCACGCTGGATCATCTTGATCGCAAAGATCGCGAGAGGATCGGTGAAGTCGCAGTTAGCTGTTGAAACGTATGCCTCAATAGCGTGTGTCATAGCGTCCATGCCTGTGTGAGCGACAAGCTTCTGCGGCATTGTTTCCGCAAGATCGGGGTCAACGATTGCGACATCCGGTGTTATCTCAAAGTCAGCGATAGGATACTTGATGCCCTTCTGATAATCTGTGATGATCGAGAAAGCGGTAACCTCTGTAGCCGTGCCTGATGTTGAAGAAATAGCGCAGAACTTAGCCTTCTTACGAAGCTCCGGAATACCGAATACCTTACACATATCCTCGAATGTGATGTCAGGATACTCATACTTGATCCACATAGCCTTAGCAGCGTCGATAGGTGAGCCGCCGCCCATAGCGATGATCCAGTCCGGCTCAAATTCAAGCATCTTCTGAGCGCCGTTCATAACAGTTTCAACCGACGGGTCCGGCTCAATGCCCTCAATAAGAGCAACCTCCATACCCGCTTCCTTTAAGTAGCCGACAGCTCTGTCAAGGAAGCCGAAGCGCTTCATTGAACCGCCGCCTACGCAGATAACAGCCTTTTTGCCCTTAAAGTCCTTTAACGCTTCAAGAGCGCCCTTGCCATGGTATAAATCTCTCGGTAAAGTAAATCTTGCCATAATTATTTCCTCCTGCTTTATATTATAAATAATACTCATTATGTTATTTTTTTAACATA
>JBJEFT010000183.1:0-2089 GCA_051874315.1 Candidatus Ornithomonoglobus sp. | reverse complement strand
TTTTACTATTGTATCATATATTTTATAAAAATAAAAGACTTTTTTTCAAAATTCACACTTTATTTTCAAAAGAAAACTTTTTGGATAATTTTAAATAAATCTCTTGCAAAAGCGATAACTTTATTGTATAATATAATCATAATATTAATTTACGAGAGGGGTAACTAACATGAGTTATGAATCAGCAAAGGCTACATATGCGGCATTTGGTATAGATACCGACGCTGCTATAGCAAAATTAAAGACGGTTCCTGTTTCGCTTCACTGCTGGCAGGGCGACGACGTTATCGGCTTTGATAACGACGGCGGTCTCACAGGCGGTATCCAGACAACAGGCGACTATCCGGGCAAGGCAAGAAATCCTGAGGAGCTTTTTGCGGACATGGAAAAGGCTATGTCACTTATGCCGGGTAAGAAGAAGATCAATGTTCACGCGAATTATGCGATTTTTGAGGACGGCGAGTTTGCCGACCGCGACAAGCTTGAACCGAAGCACTTCAAGAAGTGGGTCGACTTCGCTAAAAAGCATAATGTCGGTATTGACTTTAACCCGACATTCTTCTCACATCCTAAAATCAAGGACGGTCTTACACTTTCAAGTCCTGATGATGAGATCAGAAACTTCTGGATCGAGCACGGCAAGGCTTGTATAAGAATTTCAGAGTATTTCGCTAAGGAAACAGGCGTTACCTGTGTTATGAACATCTGGACAGGCGATGGTATGAAGGACATTCCGGGAGACCGCTACGGACTCAGAATGAGATATAAGGATTCAATCGAGCAGATTCTTTCAGAGCCGTTTGACTTCAACCTTGTTAAGCCGTGCGTTGAGTCAAAGGTATTTGGAATCGGTGTTGAGGCATTCACCTGCGGCAGCAATGAGTTCGCACTTTCAATCGCTGCTGCAAACGACAACTGCATTCCGCTTATGGATAACGGTCACTATCATCCGACTGAGGTCGTTTCGGACAAGATCCCCGCGCTTCTCTGCTTCTTCCCTGAGATCGCGCTGCATATTACACGTCCTATCCGTTGGGATTCGGACCACGTTGTTCTTTTTGACGATGAGACACGAGAGATGGCAAAGGAAATCGTCCGCGCTGATGCTCTCGATAGAGTTTACATGGCTCTTGACTTCTTTGACGCTTCAATAAACAGAATTTCAGCATGGACTGTAGGCTTCAGAAGCTGGCAGAAGGCGCTTCTCTTTGCGCTCCTCCAGCCCTCAAAGAGAATGAAGGAGCTTCAGGATAGCGGTAATTTCACAGAACTTATGGTTATTCAGGAGCAGGCTAAGCTGTTGCCGTTCGGTGAGATATGGGCTGAATACTGCAGGCAGGAGGGCGTTATTGCCGATATGTCATGGTTTGATGAAATCAAGAAGTATGAGGCAGAGGTTCTTTCAAAGAGATAATTTAATCCCATAAAAATAAGGGTGGAGAATTATTAAATTCTCTGCCCTTTTCCTTTGCATCAATAGCCTCATTCTCAAAACAGCGGATGAACAATTGCTGCTCTCCCGCTGTTGTTTTTATTATGTTTTAATAATTCCAAGCTTTACAAGAGCGTTCATGCCCTTCTGCGCCCATGAGGATAACATGAGGTTTCATATATACTAAGGTATTTTTGTTATAGTGAAAAGCATATTATATGGTGATTTCACCATCAAACACAAACTTTGCCGGTCCTGTCATATATACACAGTTATCCTCCTTATCCCACTTTATGTGCAGCGTACCACCGAGAAGAATAAGGTCCGCCTCACCGTCAACATGTCCGTCAAGGGTTGCGGCAACGAGTGTCGCGCAGGC
This sequence comes from Candidatus Ornithomonoglobus sp., assembly GCA_051874315.1. GTDB lineage: Bacteria > Bacillota > Clostridia > UBA1381 > UBA1381 > Ornithomonoglobus. The sequence goes on along the minus strand of JBJEFT010000183.1, from coordinate 278 downwards.
GCCCGTTCCGCACGCAAGTGTCTCACCGGCTCCTCTTTCCCAGACTCTCATCTTTATTGCGCTTCTGTCAACAATCTGCGCAAACTCAGTGTTTATGCGTCTTGGGAAAAGCTCATGGTTTTCAAACTTGGGGCCTATCTTTTCAATTTCAAGGCTGTCGGTGTCGTCAATATATGTAACCGCATGAGGATTGCCCATTGAAACGCCTGTTACAAGGTATTCCTTACCGTCAACCGTTACCGGCTGGCTTACAAAACGGTCAAGCTCCGAATCGATCG
>JBJEFT010000182.1:0-2095 GCA_051874315.1 Candidatus Ornithomonoglobus sp. | reverse complement strand
CTTATAGGTGAGCTTGTTCCCTGTGTTGAGATGATAAGAATGGTAAATTCGGGCACGGAGGCAGTTATGAGCGCGATAAGAGCGGCAAGAGGCTTTACCGGACGGGACAAGATAATTAAGTTTGAGGGCTGCTATCACGGTCATGCGGACGCGCTGCTTGTAAAGGCGGGTTCGGGGGTTATGACTGCCGGTGTGCCGGATTCTGCCGGAGTGCCGGAGGGCTGCGCAAGGGATACGCTGACGGCGGAATACAACAACATTAAAAGCGTTGAAGCCTTGTTTGATACCTACCGGGGAGAAATCGCCTGTATAATAGTTGAGCCTGTCGCGGCAAACATGGGTGTTGTTCCCCCGGCGGATGACTTTTTGCAGGGACTTCGCCATATATGCGATAAAAACGGCGCGCTTCTTATTCTTGACGAGGTCATAACAGGCTTCCGTCTCGGAATTGACGGCGCAATAGGGCATTTCGGAGTAACCCCGGATCTTGTAACATACGGCAAAATCATAGGCGGCGGAATGCCTGTCGGCGCTTACGGCGGCAGACGCGATATAATGAGCGTTGTTTCGCCTCTCGGAAGCGTGTATCAGGCCGGAACGCTGAGCGGCAACCCCATAGCGATGCGCGCGGGAATTACACAGCTTAATATTTTAAGGAATGAGCCGCAGATTTACGACAGAATAAACGCGCTGGGCGAAAGGCTCAGAGCCGGACTGCGCGGCGTGATAGAAAAAGCCGGACTGCCGTATACGGTAAACGGCATAGGCTCGCTCACCTGCCTGTATTTCTCCGACAAGCCTGTTTATGATTACGCAACTGCCAAGTTGGCGGACACAGCGGAATTTGCGAAATATTTCAGACATATGCTGAATTGCGGAAACTATATCGGACCGAGCCAGTTTGAGGCGGTATTTATATCCGGCGCGCATACCGAGACGGATATTGATAAATTCATTGCGGACGCGGAGGAATATTTTAAGGGATGAAGAGAGGTTTAATTCATATATATTGCGGCGGCGGCAAGGGTAAAACCACCGCCGCCGTTGGTCTTGCAATAAGATGCGCGGGCGCGGGCGGACGCGTGATGTTTTTTCAGTTTTTAAAGGGCAATTCGTCAAGCGAGAGAAATATTCTCAGCCGGACAGATAACATAGATGTTATTAACGGAATCGAAGGTATGAAATTCGTATGGAATATGACGGAGCAGGAAAAGGAAGAAACACGCAGGCAATATAAGTATATTTTTAATGATATGATAAAAAAAGCCGGAGAATACGATATGATAGTTTTTGACGAAATTATTCCGGCATTAAAATATAATTTTGTAACGGAAGAGGAGCTTATTGTATTTCTGAATAGCAAGCCGGAAAAAACGGAAATTGTAATGACAGGACGCGAACCGTCAGAAAGGCTTATTGAGCTTGCGGATTATGTCACCGAAATGAAAAAAATAAAGCATCCCTATGATAAAGGCATAACCGCCCGGAAAGGGATTGAGCTGTAAATATAAAAGCATATAGAATGAAAGAGCAATACAGGAAAAATCATATGTTTTTCTGTGTTGCTCTTTTTTGAATCATAAAATAAAAGGCTTCAGAGAATATCTGATAACAGAGGAAAAAGCGTAGGCTATCATCAGTGGTGTTGTAGAAAACTATAGATGAGGCATGATGATTATAATCCGGGTCTGTTATTCTGGGATTATTATATTCCGAATGAAATGCGAATACAAGAAATAGGACACCTATACCGAAAATAAAAGCTCCGGGCAGTGTCAGAAATAGTCCGGTTCGCCGGTGTTTTTTGCTAAGTCTGTGTATCAATATAAATACGAGACTCCAGAATATAATAAAAACCAATAACGAAATATATGGATGCTGAAACATCAAAATTATCCCACAACCTGCTAATATAAGCCCTGTACTTAGTATGTCTTTAATCATTTTATAACTCCCTATTTTGAAAGCTTATATCCAACACCCCATACTGTATCAATGAACTTTTCGCCGCTCACCGAAAGCTTTTCGCGTATTCTCTGTATATGTACCGCGACAGTATTCACATCACCCAGCGCGTCCATGCCCCAGATGCGGT
>JBJEFT010000181.1:0-2097 GCA_051874315.1 Candidatus Ornithomonoglobus sp. | reverse complement strand
TTTTTAACACCGTCCCCGCTCTTATTCTTACAGGCGAGGTTCTTGAAAAAGTAAGACAGGATACCCTGATAATCGATCTCGCTTCAAAGCCCGGCGGAATTGACTTTGACGCGGCCGCGGAGCTTGGGCTTCGCGTTATCTGGGCGCTTTCCCTCCCGGGCAGAGTCGCGCCGGTCACAGCCGGAATAATTATTAAGGACACAATAACAAACATTCTGAGTGAAATGGAGGTGTAGAAAATGGAGCTGAAAAATAAAAAAATAGGCTTCGCCATGTGCGGCTCGTTCTGCACCTTTAAAAAAACGATCGCCGCGATCGAAGCCCTCGCCCATACCGGCGCCGATATTATACCGCTTATGAGTGAAACCGCCTATTCAACCGATACCCGCTTCGGCGAAGCCGCATATTTCCGCAGCACGCTCCGCGCTCTTACCGGGCGCGATATTATCCATACGATCCGTGACGCGGAGCCGATAGGTCCTAAGGGCATCCTTGATATCCTTGTTATTCTCCCCTGCACGGGAAACACTCTGGCAAAGCTTGCAAACGGTATAGCCGATTCCTCCGTGACGCTTGCGGCAAAGGCGCATCTGCGCAACGACCGCCCCGTTGTAATAGGTATTTCAACCAACGACGCCCTTGGAGCCGCGGCGCAGAATATCGGCAGGCTGCTTACGAGAAAACACCTGTACTTCGTTCCGTTCTCCCAGGACGATTATATACATAAGCCAAATTCGCTTGTATGCGATTTTTCAAAGCTCAACGATACCCTTTCCTCAGCCCTTGACAGCAGACAAATCCAGCCGATTCTGGCTGTTTAGATAGATTCACAATATTAAAAACGGAGGGCGCATGCCCTCCGTATGGCTATTGTTATTTTATGAGCACAATGATACAGATGCTACGCTTTAGAGATTTACAGCGTTATCGTAAAGAATGCGCTGTGTAAATCATTACTCCTGCTCTTTTTTAGCTTTTTTCTCTTTCCGAGCATCTGAAATAGCTTTAACTAAAGTTATTGCTGTTATTGCCAAGTTTAATAAATCAGTTGTTTTTTCTATCTTACCGCCTTTGCTGTCAATAATTGTTGCTCCACTTTCTAAGTTGTTTGATTGTTTTTTTGCCATTTCTTATCCTCCTAATCTACATCTGTAAAATTATATTTATTAAATACTTCTCGTATTTTTTCAACCTGATCATGCATGACCACCTCTACCGAACGTACATTCTGTCGTGCATTCTCTAAATAATTGACACTAAGCGGTTTTTCGTCTGCAAAAGACAGTATGTTTGCTTCATTTACTATCTGCTCAATATCTGCGCCGCTGTAATTTCGAAGCTCATTACACACTCTCTTTATTTGTTCCAGTGGCAGATAAACTCTGATCTCATTTAACTTTGACCTCATTATATCTACTCTTGCGCTCGGTTTCGGCAAATCTACTTTATAAATCTCGTCAAATCTACCTCTTCTCAGCAATTCAGGCGGCATCTTATCAATATTGTTTACTGTCGCAACCACATAGATAGACGCTGTTTTTTCCTGAAGCCATGTCAGAAAAATGCTTAACAGTCTGTTTGAAATATTCCCATCTGCTCCGCCTTCCTCAGACGAAATAATTGTTTTTTCGAACTCATCTATCCACAACACACATGGTGATGCGCTTTCAGCACGCCTTAAAGCCGAATATAAATTTGCTTCTGATTCTCCTACATATTTACTCATAACACGACCAAAATCCATTTTTATAAGAGGCAGATTCAGCTCCTTTGCAGTAACCTTTGCTGCCAGCGACTTACCACACCCCGGAATGCCCACAAGCATAACTCCCTTAGGCATGGAAATCTGTCTTGCAGCGGCTTTTTGAACATCTGAAAAAACCTCTTTTATATTTCCTAATTTTTCCTTAAATTTACTAAACCCGCCTAAATTTTCAACATTCTTAGTATCTATATATGATAGAATATTGTCTGAATTTCCATTTTTATGTTTATTTATAATATCTTTAAAGCTGCAGCCTGATCGGACCTTTATATCATAAACAATTTTTTCAATTTCAAAAGTCGTAAATCCGCTTAACAAACCTGCTTCCATTT
>JBJEFT010000180.1:0-2101 GCA_051874315.1 Candidatus Ornithomonoglobus sp. | reverse complement strand
GGTTTACAAGCTGAGCCGATTCGGAAGATTTCTCGCGTGTCCGGGGTATCCCGAGTGTAAGAACACAAAGGCGATCCGCGTCGGAACAGGCGTTAAGTGTCCTAAGTGTGATGGCGAGATCCTCGTAAAGCAGTCCAAGAAGGGCAGAACCTACTACGGCTGTGAGCACTGGCCCAAGTGCGACTTTATTGCGTGGGACACTCCGGTCAAGGACGAGGTATGCCCCGAATGCGGCGGTCTGCTTATGAGGAAGAACGGCAGGGGCGCGAAGCTTTACTGCTATAACGAGAAGTGCAGCTATGAGCGCGCAGTCAGTAAGGAAGATAATAAGCATGAGGAAGATTAAGGTAATAGGCGCGGGTCTTGCGGGCTGCGAGGCGGCGCTGCAGCTTACAAAATACGGACTTGAGGTTGAGCTTTATGAGATGAAGCCGAAAAAGTTTTCTCCGGCTCATCACAGTGAGAGCTTCGCGGAGCTTGTGTGCTCCAATTCACTTAAAGCGGAGCGCGTGGAGAACGCGTGCGGTCTTTTAAAGGCTGAAATGCGGCACTGGGATTCGGTTATGATGCAGGCGGCTGATGTGAGCCGTGTCCCGGCGGGCGGCGCTCTGGCGGTGGACAGGGATAAGTTTTCGGAATTTATAACCGCCAAGATAAAGGAAAATCCGCTCATCACCGCAGTAAATGACGAGGTGACGGAAATCAACCCCGACGAATACACAATTATCGCCACAGGTCCGCTGACATCGGACGCGCTCTCGGATGCGATAAAGAGACTCACGGGCGGCGATGAGCTGGCGTTTTATGACGCTGCGGCGCCTATCGTGACAGAGGAAAGTATTGACAAGTCTAAGGTGTTTAAGGCGGCAAGATATGACCGCGGCACGGCGGATTATATAAACTGTCCCATGACAAAGGAGGAATACACCGCCTTCTATAACGAGCTTATAAACGCGGAAACAGCAAAGCTCAGAGAATTTGAAAATCAAAAGGTTTTTGAGGGCTGTATGCCGGTTGAGGTCATGGCAAAGCGCGGCTTTGAAACGCTCACCTTCGGACCGCTCAAGCCTGTGGGACTTGTAAACCCGAAAACAGGAAAGGACGACGCATACGCGGTGGTTCAGCTGAGACAGGACAACGCGGAGGGCTCGCTGTATAATCTGGTGGGCTTTCAGACAAATCTTAAATGGGGTGAGCAGAAGCGTGTGTTTTCCATGATACCCGGACTTAAAAACGCGGAGTTTATAAAGTATGGTGTTATGCACCGCAACACCTTCATAAATTCGCCGCGGCTGCTGGACAGGTTCTACCGCATGAGGGAGTATCCGAAAATATACTTTGCGGGACAGATCACCGGCGTTGAGGGCTATGTCGAATCGGCGTCAAGCGGAATCCTCGCAGGATATAACCTTGCCTGCGAGCTTACCGGCAGGGAGCTGTGGGAGCCGTCGGCAAAAACATCAATAGGCGCGCTTGCGCTGTATATATCAAATCCGTCAAATGACGGCAGCTTTCAGCCGATGAACGCAAATTTCGGCATTGTTGAGGGACTGGATTATAAGGTACGAAAAAAAGCGGAACGATACGCAAAAATCGCGGAACGTTCGCTTGAAATAATAAACAATATCAAGGTTTAAGAAAGGAGCTACATATTATGGCAGAGAACAAGGAAAACAAGGAAATATCAGAGGTAATTAAGGAGAATAAGGCAAAGGTAATTCTCGGCGCTGTTGCGTTGGCGCTCATTATTATCATTATCGCTATTGCCGCTAAGTCATGTAACGGAGGAAACAGCGGCAGCAGCAGCGAAAGCGGCGGCAGCGCGCAGCTTGCGGAGGGTACGGAGATTCCGCAGATAACGCCGATATTTATGTACTTTGTATCACAGTCTGACGAGGGCTATGACGAGTACATGGCAATGATCGAGGAGTTAAAAACGGAGTATGACGGCAGGGTAGAGTTCCAGATAACAGATGTTGACGAAAACCCCGAGGCAAAGGACAACTTCCCCGTTGAGGGCAACACACCGCTCCTTATCATGAACAACCATGACAACAATATTACCGCTATCGAATTCAGCTGCGCAGACAAGGGCAAGCTT
>JBJEFT010000179.1:0-8073 GCA_051874315.1 Candidatus Ornithomonoglobus sp. | reverse complement strand
CCGATCTGCACCTTTGCAAGGGATATAAGCTTTGCAAAAGAAACAAGCTTTGACGCGTATGCTGAAAAATACGGTACGGATTATTTCTTTGAAAACGTCAGGGATATATTTGCTGAGGACGATCTCACTATTGTTAATTTTGAAGGAACGCTATCGACTCAGGGAGAAAGAGAGGCTAAGCAGTTTGCCTTCAGGGGAGATCCGTCATATATCAATATTCTGACAGGCTCCAGTGTTGAGGCTGCAAATCTGGCGAACAACCATTCCTCAGACTACGGCGAGGTATCGCTCACTGATACAAAAATGTATCTCGATCAGGCGGAGATTTTAAACTGCCGCGGCGAGGAGAATGTTTGTGTAAGTGATATAAACGGTGTTAAGGTAGGGCTTGTCGGCATAAACTATCTCAATGACCGGATGAAAACAGAGCTTGAAGCGGCGATTTCCAAGGCTAAGAGTATGGGCGCGGAGCTTGTTATACTTTCTATTCATTGGGGCGTTGAGAAGGCAGCAGCGCCGAACGATGAGCAGATAGAGGCGGCGCACCGCGCAATAGACTGTGGCGCAGACCTTGTGATCGGAACCCATCCGCACGTTCTTGAGGGTGTTGAGAAGTATAACGGCAGATATATATGGTATAGCCTGGGAAATTTCTGCTTTGGCGGCAACAGCAACCCGTCAGACATGGACAGCGCAATATTCCGTATAAAATTCACCTTTGACGAAACCGGAATTGTTGATGATGATAATTATGAGATAATACCGTGCAGGATATCGGAATCGGACGGCTATAATGATTATCAGCCCACACCGGCAGAGGGCGCTGCAAAAGCGCGCATTGAGGAAAAGATAACAGAATATTCTCAGGCGCTCGGGACGGCGGAATTAAAATTCCGATAAAATTTTTTCTAAAATTACTAAACATATCTTGAAATATCGCGCCGCTTGTGTTATAATTGAATAATAGAAGAGATAAACCGAGAGAGGTTTTGTATATATTCAAATAGGAGGGACATACTATGGCAATTACAGGTATTGAACACGTTGCTATCGTTTCATATGATACGGCAGCGCTCAAGGATTGGTATATGAAGGTATTCGGCGGCAAGGTAGTATATGACAACGGTAAGGGTACATACTTCCTTCAGTTCGAGGACGGCAGCATGATAGAGTTTGTTTCCGCGCAGGCAGACAAGCCCGAGGATGTTGAAAAGTCCGCGGGAATCCGTCATCTTGCCTTCAGCGTTACCTCGGAGGCCTTTGATGAGATCGTTCCGATTTTAAAGGCTGATGAGAGAGTAACAGAGGTTCATGATGTTTCGGAGAATGCAAAGGGTCTTAAAACCTATTGGTTCAGAGATATTGAGGACAACTTTGCGCATCTCATTTATCGCCCGACACCGCTCGGTTAATTATTAATTCGTTAATATTTATATTAAATACATAAAACAGGAGGAAATTCAAAATGGCAAATAGTTTTAGCCTTGAGGGCAAGATCGCTCTCGTAACAGGCGCTTCATACGGTATCGGCTTCGGTATCGCGTCAGCATTCGCTGCCGCAGGCGCTACAATCGTTTTTAACGATATAAAGCAGGAATTCGTTGACAAGGGTCTTGCTGCATATAAGGAAGCAGGTATTCCGGCTCACGGTTATGTCTGCGACGTTACAGACGAGGATGCTGTAAACGCAATGGTTGCACAGATCAAGGAAGAGGTCGGCGTTATTGACATTCTCGTTAACAATGCAGGTATTATCAAGAGAATCCCGATGTGCGAAATGACAGCTGCTGAATTCAGACAGGTAATTGATATCGACCTTAACGGTCCGTTCATCGTATCAAAGGCAGTTATTCCGGGTATGATCGAAAAGGGTCATGGTAAGATCATCAACATCTGTTCAATGATGTCAGAGCTTGGCCGTGAGACAGTTTCGGCTTACGCTGCGGCTAAGGGCGGTCTTAAGATGCTCACAAGAAATATCTGCGCTGAGTACGGTCAGTATAACATCCAGTGTAACGGTATCGGACCGGGATACATAGCTACTCCGCAGACAGCTCCGCTTCGTGAGACACAGCCGGACGGCTCAAAGCACCCATTCGACAGCTTTATCTGCGCAAGAACACCGGCAGGCAGATGGCTCAATCCTGATGAGCTCGGCGGTCCAGCAGTATTCCTTGCATCAGATGCTTCAAATGCCGTAAACGGTCACATTCTTTATGTAGACGGCGGTATCCTTGCTTATATCGGTAAGCAGCCGTAATCGTATTTAATAATTCAGATTATCGAGAGCCTATATCAAAGCTGATGCGGTGGTATAGGCTCTTTTGCGGTCTGTATTTTTATGGATATATCTTGATTTTTATTCAAAACTATGGTAAAATAAAGTAAACATATTTTACGAGGAGATGAGGTTGTGGAATTCATATCTTTTCTGATTCTGTTTCCGTTTATCGCGGCGGCAGTTCTGGCATTTACAAAAAATAACACCGTAAGAAAAGGTGTTGTATATACCGGCAGCGGAATTGTTATTATCGCAGCGGTGGTATTTGCAATATCCTATTTTACCGGCTCCGGAGGAAAGCCTGTGGAATACATGGGGGAATCCGGTCTGATACATATTATTGATTATCTTATGCTTGCGGTAGAGCTGTTTCTGACAGTGCTCATTGTGCGGCTCAGCTTTAAGTACAAAAAGTATCATGCGGCGCTTTTATCAGTTGCGGGAACGTGCATTATGGCATGGCTTGAGCTTTCGGGCGGCGCGGCTTCAGCGGCTGATCATATTTATTGTGATAAGCTTACAATTGTTATGTGTCTGATAATTGCGATAGTCGGCTCGCTTATATGTATTTATGCAGTTGGTTATATGACGGATTACCACAAGCATCACACCGAGTTTAAGGACAGGAGAACATTTTTCTTCCCGATGCTGTTTGTGTTCTTGGGCGCAATGTTCGGTCTTGTCACATCGTCAAATCTTATATGGATCTATTTCTTCTGGGAAATCACAAGCGTTTCCTCGTTCCTGCTTATCGGCTATACAAGGACAAAAGAGGCTGTGAATAATTCCTTCCGCGCGCTCTGGATGAACCTGCTTGGCGGCTTAGGCTTTGCGCTGGCTATCGTTTTCTGCGCGCTGAAGCTTAATATTACAACGCTTCAGGAGCTTGTAAGCGTCAGTCCGGTTGCCGGTGTGCTTATACCGGTAATATTACTGGCATTTGCGGCGCTTACGAAATCGGCGCAGCTGCCGTTTTCAAAATGGCTTCTCGGCGCGATGGTTGCGCCTACGCCGACCTCCGCACTGCTTCACAGCGCGACAATGGTCAAAGCGGGAGTTTATCTGCTTTTAAGACTTTCCCCAATGCTCGGCGGAAATCTTGCGGGAATAATGGTATCGCTTATAGGCGGCTTCACCTTCCTTGTCGCAAGTATGCTTGCAATAACGGTAAGCGACGGAAAAAAAGTCCTGGCATATTCTACAATTTCAAATCTCGGTCTTATAACCGCCTGCGCAGGCGTGGGAACCGAGGAAACAGTGTGGGCGGGAGTTCTGCTCCTTATGTTCCATGCGGTTTCAAAATCAATGATGTTCCAGGCTGTGGGCGCTATAGAAAACGCTACGGGCAGCCGTGATATTGAGGATATGCACGGTCTTATTATGAGTATGCCTATGATGGGCTTTATAATGGTAATAGGTATCGCGGGAATGTTCCTTGCGCCTTTCGGAATGCTCATTTCAAAATGGGCGGCGCTCAAGGCGTTTGTTGACGCGGGAAATATCGTTCTGATTTTGTTTATCGCATTCGGCAGCGCGACTACAATGCTTTACTGGACAAAGTGGCTTGCAAAGATTCTTGCCTGCAAGGCATTATCTCATAAGGTCGAAAAAAATCCGTCTGCCGGACAGTGGTTCTCGCTTTTCGGTCACGCGTTCCTTATGATAATGCTCTGCGTGCTGCTTCCGGTAATATCGGTACAGCTTGTTGAGCCTCTGCTCGCGCAGCTCTTTAATGTTGCGCATGTTTCAGTGCTTGCAGCGGAGGATCTCGTTATAATGGTAATAATGCTTGTTATGGTATTTTTGATACCGTTAGTCGCAAGGTTTATTCTGCGCAGAATGAAGGCTACACCTAATATCGAATATATGTCGGGTATCAACGAGGGTGATAACCGCCATTTCAGAGATTCCTTTGAGCAGTCAAAGAATATGTATCTCTCAAACTGGTATATGGTTGACTATTTCGGTGAAAAGAAGATATGGAAGCCGGCAAGTGTTATATCGGTAGGTGTAATAATTGTATATATGGGGCTTGTGCTTACAACTATGAGCGGAGGTGTATTCTAATGATAAAATCTGCAATCGGAATTATATTATATGTTATATGCGCTCCGTTTATAGGCGGTCTGCTTGCTGGACTTGACCGTAAGCTTACAGCGCGTATGCAGGGCAGAATAGGACCGCCGCTGCTTCAGCCGTTCTATGACGTGAGAAAGCTTATAAATAAAGAGATTTTGCTGATCAACAATATGCAGTATCTCTTTGCGTGGTGCTTTATAATATTCGTTGTCTTTACGGGCGCTTTGTTCTACGGCGGAACAAACCTGCTTCTCGTGTTCTTCGTGCTTACAACAGCGGCAATGTTTCTTGTGCTTGAAGCGTCAACAACAAACTCACCGTATTCCGTTATGGGCGCAAACCGTGAAATGATACAGATGCTCTCATATGAGCCGATGGTGCTTCTCACCGCTGTAGGCTTTTATCTGGCAACGCAGGTGGCCGCGGGTGAGGGTACATTTACAATATCAAAGATTGTATCCGAATCGCAGATACCCAATATTGTGTATCTGCCCGGAGTATTTATCGGATTTTTATATATCCTTACAATAAAGCTGCGCAAATCACCGTTTGATATTTCCATGTCGCATCACGCGCATCAGGAAATGGTCAAGGGTATAACAACGGAGCTTTCGGGCGGTATGATGGCGATCATAGAAATATCGCACTGGTATGAGAATGTATTTCTTCTCGGCGTTATCGCGCTGTTTATCGTATGCTCAAAATGGTGGAGTATTCCGCTTGCAATTTTAGTTGTTGCCGCGGCATTCTTTCTTGAAATACTTATTGATAACACGAGCGCCAGGGTAAAATGGGATAAGATGTTTAAATCCGCATGGGCGATGACTCTGATATTCGGAGCGATAAACATCTTTATATTACAGCTTATTTAAAGGGAGGTATAAGTTTGAAGAAAATAATCGTTGCATCTCGCACGGTTTCGCTCGCTTGAGTACCAATGTACACGGCGTTCGCTCAACCGCACGACCTGCTTAGATTATTTCCTTCAAACGGATTTTGTGAAAGGAGTTAATGATTGTAATATGGCAAAAGTATCAAAATCTCCGTGGCTGCTTCATTATGACGGTTCAAGCTGCAACGGCTGTGATATAGAAGTGCTTGCTTGTCTTACACCGGTATATGATGTTGAGCGCTTCGGTGTAATAAATACCGGTAATCCCAAGCATGCCGACATACTGCTTATAACAGGCGGAATTAACACGCAGAACAAGGCGGTCGTTGAGCAGCTTTATTCGCAGATGCCTGAGCCTAAGGTAGTATGCGCGGTCGGAATATGCGCGTGCAACGGAGGAGTATTCAAGGAATGCTATAATATAATCGGCGGTGTTGATAAGGTCCTGCCGGTTGATATATATATTCCGGGCTGCGCCGCGAGACCGAACGCGATTATAGACGGTGTTGTAAAGGCAGTGGCGCTTCTCGATGAGAAGCGCGAGAAAATGAAGGCAGAAGGAGGCAATAAGCAATGAGAGAAGATTATGTTTATGTTGATTTGCCGTCGGAGCTTCTTCCGCTTAAGGCGGTCAAGGCAAAGAACCACAAGGCGCGCCTTGTTCAGATATGCGCGGTGAATACCGAAACAGGCTATGACCTGCTTTACTCCTTTGCCGATGTCTATCACTTTGTAACCTACAAGGTTGCAGTGACCAAGGATGAGGAGGTCCCAAGTATTTCGGATATATACCCGTCCTCGTCATTATTTGAGAACGAAATGAGAGAGCTTTTCGGTGTCAATGTAAAATATATGAAGCTTAACTATAACGATAAGCTGTATACCATCAATGAAAAAACTCCGTTCAGACCGGAGAAAAAGGAGGCTGATGTCAATGGCTAACAGAACTATTGTGCCATTCGGGCCGCAGCATCCGGTTCTGCCGGAGCCGGTTCATCTCGATCTTGTCCTTGAGGATGAGAAGGTTGTTGAGGCTATACCAAAGATAGGCTATGTGCACCGCGGACTTGAAAAGCTCGTTGAAAAGCGTGATTTCAATGACTATGTATATGTTATAGAAAGAACCTGCGGAATCTGCTCGTTTATGCACGGTATGGGCTATGTTGAGGCAATGGAGCGTATTTTCGATACAGAAATCCCTGACCGCGCAAAATATCTGCGTACAATATGGGCGGAGATGTCAAGAGTTCATTCTCATCTGCTCTGGCTCGGACTCCTTGCGGACGCGTTCGGCTTTGAGGCGCTGTTCTATCAGTGCTGGAGAATGAGAGAGGAAGTCCTTGATATGTTTGAAGAGTCAACAGGAGGACGCGTTATTTTCTCGGTAAATAAGATCGGCGGCGTGCTGAAGGATATGCCGGCTGAGATGCTTGCTAAATTTGTAAATAATTTTAATAAAATGGAAAAGGAGCTTAAAAAGCTTACGGACGTATTTCTTACCGATTATACGGTTGAGTCGCGTCTGCGCGGCGTTGGTATGCTCACAAGGGATGAGGCTATTGAGCTGGGCGCTGTAGGACCGATGATGAGAGCGAGCGGCATTGAGATCGATACGAGAACACTGGGTTATGCGGCGTACTCTGACCTCAATATTAACATAATTACGAGCAATGAGTGTGACTGTTATGCGCGCTGCGAGGTGCGTATAAAGGAAATATTCCAGTCTATAGATCTGATCCGTCAGGCAGTATCAAAAATTCCGGGAGGAGAGCTGTCCGTGGCGATAAAGGGCAATCCGAAGGGTGAAGCCTTTGCAAGAGTGGAGCAGCCGAGAGGTGAGGCTATTTACTACTGCCGCGCAAACGGAACCAAGTTCCTTGAGCGCGCAAGAGTGAGAACGCCTACATTTACAAACATTACGCCTATGGTACATACTCTTAAGGGCGCGGAGTTTGCGGATGTGCCGCTGCTTATTCTCACGATAGATCCGTGTATAAGCTGCACAGAAAGGTAAGGGATTGAAAAATGGCTGTTATAATGAAATTCACAAAATTCGCTTTGAAAAATCTGTTTTCAAAGCCGGTCACTAAAAATTATCCGGCACAGCAGCGCGTTTATCCCGAAAGAACACGCGGCAGCGTTGCTATAAACATTAATGACTGCCTTTTCTGCGGAATGTGCGCTAAAAGGTGCCCGTCGGGCGCAATCACTGTTGACCGCGCGGCAAGAACTTGGAGCATAGACAGAATGGGCTGTGTACAGTGCGAGAACTGTGTAAATACCTGTCCGAAAAAGTGTCTGCATACGGATGTTCAGTATACAGAGCCGGACTACAATAAGAGAACGGATACCTTCCAGGGCCCGCCGCCTCCACCGAAGCCGGCAATGGCCCCTGAGAAGCTTGCGGCGCTGAAGGCAGCAGCCGCGGCAAAGAAGGCAGCGGCCGCAAAGGCGGCAAAAGAAGAATAAGACTACAGGTCCGCGCGGCATATTGCCAGATGCGGACACTGTTTTATATGAGAATATTATGACTGAAAAATATATAATAAGCGGACTTGTTCAGGGCATAGGCTTCCGCCCGTCCGTAAAACGCGCCGCGGAGCGGTACAATATATGCGGTACCGTAAAGAATACCGGCGGAGCCGTTGAGATAGCTGCACAAGGAAATACCACAGATATTGAGCGCTTTAAGGCTGAGATCAGAAAAATCCCGCAGGCTGTTATAACAGCGTTTACTGTGGAGCAATCTGAGAATTTGGACTGCCGCGGCTTTGAGATTATAGAAAGCGGCATTGCAAGCAGGGAAATACCTATGCTTACG
>JBJEFT010000178.1:0-2110 GCA_051874315.1 Candidatus Ornithomonoglobus sp. | reverse complement strand
AACAGATTGTGCCAAAACCCTCTTGTATTCGGCAAGAATGGCTTCTTCAAGCTTCATACGCATATCGCGATTAATAGGATGTGCTATGTCTTTAAATTCGCCTTCCTGCGTTTTCCGGCTGGGCATAGCCGTAAACAGTTTATCTTGTCCCTCTATTATTTTTATATCGTGCACTACAAAGGAGTCGTCAAAGGTTACAGATACTACTGCTCTCATTTTACTTTCGGCAGAGCTGTCGGTAAGAATTTTCTTTACCCTAATGTCCGTAATCTCCAAGATTTTCACCACCTTCCTCTTACAAGGTTAAATTTTTCGTTCTCTTGTAGTCTATCCAGTGATGCCCCAACCCTTTACAAGGGATATATGTACCGCGCTAATCAGTACCTTCTTGAAACCATTTTATCGCATTTTTATTGATTTGTCAAGCTTTTTGTGCATTTATTTTAAATTCATATTTTAGGGATTAAAATTTTTTGTAAAGAATATAAAAATTTCAAAAAAACGGTTTAAATTTTTGTAGAATAGGTATATAATAGAATGTGTGTTTGTTTGCATTTATTCATAGAAGGGAACATATGATATGAAAAGATTTTCAATAGACGAGCTCGATAAAAACGACCATATTCACTTTATAGGCATAGGCGGTATAAGCATGAGCGGACTTGCCCATATTGCACTCAAAGACGGTTTTAAGGTTACCGGAAGCGACAGGGCAAAATCCGATATAACGGATAAGCTTGAAAAAGAGGGCGCGGTTATCTACGAGGGACACGATGCGAAAAACATTGAGGGCGCAGAGCTGGTTGTACATACAGCCGCGGTAAAAGCAGATAATCCTGAAATGGCGGCAGCCTCCGCAAAAGGGATCAGACTTATTGACCGCGCCGAATTTCTCGGCGCTGTTATGAAAAACTATAAGCACGCCGTAGGCGTGTCCGGCACTCACGGCAAGACAACGACCACCTCAATGCTTGCGCACGCTCTTATTCATGCCGGTACCGATCCTACAATATCAGTGGGCGGTGTACTTGACCTTATCGACGGCAACATCCGCTGCGGCAAATCAGATTTTTTCGTAACGGAGGCATGTGAATATACAAACAGCTTCCTTAAATTCTATCCGACTATAGCGCTGATAA
This sequence comes from Candidatus Ornithomonoglobus sp., assembly GCA_051874315.1. Taxonomy (GTDB): domain Bacteria; phylum Bacillota; class Clostridia; order UBA1381; family UBA1381; genus Ornithomonoglobus. The sequence goes on along the minus strand of JBJEFT010000178.1, from coordinate 971 downwards.
CCAACATCGAAGAGGATCACCTTGACTTCTTCTCCGGCATTGAAATGATCCGCGAAAGCTTCAGAGCCTTTGCCGAGCTTACAAGAGGTATAGGTCAGGTTGTCACTTACGGTGAGGATGAAAACATTAAGCTTGCCCTTGACGGCAGCGGACTTGACATCATCACCTACGGTATGAGTGATACAAACGATTATTATGCAAAAGATATTGTTTATAATGCGGGCTATCCGTCATTTGATGTATACAAAAAGGGTGAAAAGCTCTGTCACGTATCGCTTAATGTACCGGGCGACCACAACATCTTAAATACGCTTGCGACAATTGCAGTATGTGAGTTATTGGGAGTTGACGCGGAAACTGCGGCAGAGGGAATAGAAACCTTTAAGGGTACACACCGCCGTTTTGAGAAAAAAGGCTTTGTAAACGGAGCTGTTGTGCTGGACGATTACGCTCACCATCCTACGGAAATAAAGGCTACCTTAAAAGCGGCAAAGGCTTTCCCCCACAGCCGTATACGCTGCATATTCCAGCCCCATACCTATTCAAGAACACGCACGCTCTGGAACGAATTTGTAAACGCGTTTGACGATGCGGATGAGCTTATTCTTACACATATATACGCTGCGCGCGAGGTATATGACGGCGTTACCGATCCCGACAGGCTTGCCGCGGAAATTGCGACTAAGGGCATCGACGCAAAATATATGGAAAACTTTACAGAAATCGCGGAATATATCAAAAGCACCGCAGAAAAGGATGATATAATCTTTACAATGGGCGCCGGTGACGTAACAAACATAGGTCCTATGATTGTTGAATAAAAGCATATAAATGTGGATGCGAAACAGAACCGGTTTTATTATCAGATTTTTTTCAACTTTGTGTAAGATGAAATTCATGTGTTTGAAATTAGAGCAATAAATTATTGTTTAGCGGCTAACCTCTCAGTCAGCCTTCGGCTGACAGCTCCC
>JBJEFT010000177.1:0-2110 GCA_051874315.1 Candidatus Ornithomonoglobus sp. | reverse complement strand
GCGTCTCCGGCGCAATATCAAGCTTGTCCGCGTACACGTCAAAGGCGCTGCGGTAGCGGTTCATTCCCAATATTGCGGCCGCATCACTGCCGCCGATACCTTTCTTTCGCTCTCTGAGCCAGTCCTCGCGGCTCATATTGAGCGTGCTGATTCTTTCAATTTTGCTATTCATGCTATTTATTCCTTTCTTTTTTTGTCAAGCCTGCTGAAATTCATCAACAGGCTTGACATTTAGAAACGGGAGTGATATAATAATTTTGTGCTGAGGTGCTGACAAACTCTTGTTTGTCAGTAGTGTTCAGAAAATGGCGGTGTTCTTTTGCGGAGAGTTCGCCATTTTTTATTTTGCGCATTATTTCCTCTGTTTCCTTTTCGGTCATACCGTGAAAGCGGAGACTGCCATGCCGCTTGCCGTCCGGGAGCGGATTGTTTTCAATATTCTCTCTCGCCGCCTCTCGTGACATTTCAGCCTGCACACGCCACCCGGCTTCTTTTATTTCCTGCGCATAGCGGCGCTTGTTCTCCACCATACGGCGGCTTGCATCTGCTTCCTGCTGCTTGTCCTTGCTCTCAAATCTAAGTGCAAAGACAATACTGCCCGCCACTGCCGCAGCTAATTCTAACAGGGCTGTCGCGCCTTCTAATGACATAGGATACATTGATTGTCCTCCTTTCAGGTTCAGATTTCCCACAGTCGCACCGCTCGCCGGGGTCAAGATGCGCCCCGCAGTGCGGGCATTCTCTGAAGTACATTACGTTTCCTCCTTTAATCTCCTACTATGTAACTGTCTCTTACTGCCGTTAGGATTGCGTCCTCCGCATGCGCTTCACAACCCATACAGTAGCACTCGCCGCCGATTTCGTAATGCTCTGCGAACGGCTCTATTACATCGCCGCAGCAGGAGCAATATATATAATCGGTGTCATACGGTGAGTACAACATCGGCGCATTCGCAAATCTGTCTGTGCTTATCATAATTGCTTTCCTCCTTTCATGCGTATTTATAAGAACGGATATGCTTGTTGTCACGCCAGTTCGGGAATTTCTTCATATCCACATACCAGTGTTTTCCCAGTTTGTAGGCGGGGAAGCATTCCTTTTTATCGTATATCCACGTCATGACTGTTTTCTTCGGAATATCAAACTTCTCACAGAAATGGTCTACGTTAAGCATCCCGTTCCATGCTTCGTACTTTGACAGGGCAATTACCCTGTCAAGCTTTGCATTAAGGGCTTTTAATTCTTCTTCCATGATCTACTCCTTTCTGGTTTCCCATTCTGCGAGTATCTTGTCACACATTGCAAGTACCGACTGTGCTTTAGGCGTTGTCAGCTTTCCGTTTACTATGATACTCAGTTCCGATGGCTGAAGGCTCTTCCAACCGCGTTTTCTAAGCTCTGTTAAAAGATCTGTCTGCCTTTTGCCAAGCTCCAATAATTTTATTTTGATTGACATTTTATCCTCCTTTTTCTTCTTATTAATTTATTAACTTTGAATTGACAATTTTTGCTGAATGCTGTATAATGAATAGGTGGGTAAAGAAATTAACAGCATTCAGCATTAAACTTTTTAGGTTTGTCCGCCTTATTAAGTTTATAAGTATATTATATCTCATTATAATGAGATTGTCAACATTTAAAATCTCATTATTTTAAGATTGTAAATGTTGCACAAATCTATTAGTCTTATTTTAGTGAGAAAGCATAAGGAGGAATTATATGTTTTGGGATTGTTTTTATCGCTTATGTGAGAAATCAGGTACTAAGCCCAACCCGTTGGCAAAAGAATTAGGTATTTCGTCTGGCTCTATTACAAAATGGAAGAATGGAGGTATTCCTAATGGTGAGACATTAATAAAAATCGCTGACTATTTTAATTGTTCCATTGACTACCTATTGGGACGCGAACATCAGTCGTTCAACGTAAATAATACAGGCGGCATAAATAACAGTGTTGTCGGTCACACAAACGATCATGTGATAATACAGAGCGGTGCAGAAAGACAACTGTCAGCACAAGAGCGGGATTTAATACGGATTTACAATGATGCTAATGGCAAAACTCAACATAAAATCATGGATTTTGTGTATGGATTGGAGGAGGAAGAA
>JBJEFT010000176.1:0-2111 GCA_051874315.1 Candidatus Ornithomonoglobus sp. | reverse complement strand
AGACAACTCTTGATAAGGCTATCGAAAAGGGTCAGGCTACAGCAAAGGGCAACTTTGATAAGCTCGATACTTTAAAGACTGCTATCCCGAAGTATGTAGTGCCTTCAAGAAAGTCGGCTGCTAAGACAGAGGCAGCGCCGAAGGAAGCGCCTGCAAAGAGAGGCTGCGGTTCAAGAGCAAAGAAGGCAACAGCTAAGAAAACTGCATCAAAGGAAGAAGCATAAGCTTTGTATCATGATATAAAGCAAGCAATCAATGGGGATTCTGTGAATATTTACGGAATCCCTATATTTTATTAAGTATAAAAAAGCTCCTCAAAGATAATATTTATTTTGGGGACATAAATATATAAAATCCGGAGGGGAACAACATGGCAAAAATTCAAATGACAACACCTATAGTTGAGATGGACGGAGATGAGATGACGAGGGTTATCTGGAAAATGATCAAGGATATTCTCATTGAGCCGTATGTGGATCTTAAGTCTGAATATTATGACCTTGGTCTTGTACACAGAAACGAGACAAACGATCAGGTTACATTCGACAGCGCGGAGGCAACAAAGAAGTACGGAGTTGCCGTTAAGTGCGCAACAATAACGCCGAACGCCGCGCGTATGACAGAATATGACCTAAAGGAAATGTGGAAGTCACCTAATGGCACGATCAGAGCAATTCTCGACGGTACCGTGTTCAGAACACCGATTCTTGTCAAGGGTATTATTCCGTATATTCCGACATGGACAAAGCCTATCACAATAGCGCGTCACGCATACGGCGACGTATATAAGAATGTTGAGATGCAGGTCCCGGCGGGCGGCAAGGCGGAGCTTGTTTACACCGATAAGGACGGCAACGAAACAAGAGAAACAATTCATGAGTTCAAAAACAGCGGTATAATTCAGGGACTTCATAACCGCGACGAGAGCATTGAATCATTCGCAAGAGCATGCTTCAATTATGCGCTCGATCTGAAAGAGGACATCTGGTTCGCTACAAAGGACACGATCTCAAAGAAGTACGACCACCGCTTCAAGGATATTTTCCAGGAGATTTTTGATAATGAATACAAGGAGAAGTTTGACGCTGCAGGCATAGAATACTTCTATACGCTGATTGATGACGCGGTAGCGAGAGTTATCCGTTCAAACGGCGGCTACATCTGGGCATGCAAGAACTATGACGGTGACGTTATGTCGGACATGGTTGCAACGGCTTACGGCTCGCTTGCAATGATGACCTCTGTTCTCGTATCACCTGACGGCATATATGAATACGAGGCGGCGCATGGCACTGTTCAGAGACACTATTACAAGTATCTTAATGGCGAGGAAACCTCAACAAACTCGGTTGCGACAATCTTTGCATGGTCAGGCGCGCTCAGAAAGCGCGGTGAGCTTGATAACCTTCCGGAGCTTATAAACTATGCGGATTGTCTTGAAAAGGCGACAATACAGACAATAGAAGATGGCGTTATGACAGGCGACCTCTATGCGATGTCACAGCTTGAAAACAAGACAAAGGTCAATACAGAGGACTTCTTAAAGGCCATAGATGAAAGATTAAAGGTTATGATTTAATTGAATTGAAATAAAATTCGTAAAAAATGACGGCTCGATTTTGAACCGTCATTTTTACCATTTTTATCCTATAGCGTCAAAGAACATGCCTAAGAAATCCGACCAGACATCAAATGTGTGCTCGCCGCCGCCGTTCTGGCTGCGCATCATGGTGTCGCAGAATTCGTCACCGAGATCAGCAAGCTCACCTAACGGAATATCATATCCATACTTTTTCGCAACGGCACAAAAATCCTTGTAGTAATCCCTTGATTCCTGTGTTGCTTTAAGCTCTGATTTGAGCTTTTCGTCTCGCTTTGCCTGCTCCTGAAGCCTTGTCAGCTCGTCCTGTATCATATGTATCACAATCCTTTCCATTACTTATTGATTTTATTTTATCATATTCCCGAAAGCAAATCAATAGAAATTAGGAAAATTTTCACGGTAAAGCATATAGCATAGCTTGACTGGAAGTTAACCAGTAGAATAATACTTTTGTGGGGGAAATGCCAAGCCTTTTAAATTTAATAAATCGCTCTTTATTTAACTTAAG
>JBJEFT010000175.1:0-2111 GCA_051874315.1 Candidatus Ornithomonoglobus sp. | reverse complement strand
ACTTATCCCTTTTTTGTGACAGAAATGTAATCAAAAAGTAATATATGAATAAATTGTGAACGGAGCAAAAAAAATAACGGGGCGATTTGCACCAGATTTTTTGTCAAATTTTAAGTTTCCTTTTGTGCAACGCGGTGATTTATTGATAACGCATGACAGAAGCATGCAAAATAAAAATGACCTAAAACTAAGGTTTTAAGCCATTTATTAGTATGGTGCAGCTGACAAGACTTGAACTTGCACGGTGTTACCCACTAGAACCTGAATCTAGCGCGTCTGCCGATTCCGCCACAGCTGCGTATTCACAACATAGAATATTATAACAGAAGCTTTCAAAAAAATCAAGTGTTTTTTATAAAAAATAAATTTATTTTGAAAAAAATTTCATTGACTTTTATAAGATAATGTAGTAAAATGACTGTATTATACAGAACAAAAGGAACGATGAAAATGAGCAAAAGATTTTTTACCTCTGAATCGGTAACAGAGGGGCATCCCGATAAAATCTGTGACCAGATTTCGGATGCAATCCTTGATGAGATATTAAAAAATGATCCGATGGCGCGTGTTGCGTGTGAGACCACTTGTACAACGGGTATAATTTCAATTATGGGAGAGATCACAACAAGCTGTTATGTTGATTTCCCGAAGGTGGCGAGAAATGTTGTTCTTGATATAGGCTACAACAGAGCAAAATACGGCTTTGACGGAACAACCTGCGCTGTTACGACAGCAATAGACGAGCAGTCGCCGGATATTGCCCAGGGTGTTGATACGGGTTATGAGAACCGTGAGCAGGGCGGTGATGACGACGGCAACTCAACAGGCGCCGGAGACCAGGGAATGATGTTCGGATACGCGTGCGATGAAACACCGGAGCTTATGCCGATGCCGATTTCTCTTGCGCATAAAATGGCTAAGAAGCTTACAGAGGTACGCAGGGAGGGTGTTCTTGATTATCTCCGCCCTGACGGAAAAACGCAGATAACAGTCGAATATGATGACGGTAAGCCTGTAAGAGTTGATACGGTAGTCGTTTCCAGCCAGCACTCGCCGGATATTGCGATTGAAAAGCTTCGCGAGGATATAAAGCGTGAGGTTATTATTCCTACTGTTCCGGCAGGCCTTATGGATGAGAATACCAAAATTTATATTAATCCTACAGGTCGATTTGTTGTCGGCGGTCCGAACGGTGACAGCGGTCTTACAGGCCGTAAGATTATCGTTGATACCTATGGGGGATATTCGCGGCACGGCGGCGGAGCGTTCAGCGGCAAGGATCCGACCAAGGTTGACAGAAGCGCTGCATATGCCGCGCGCTGGGTTGCAAAAAATATTGTTGCCGCCGGGCTTGCTTCAAAGTGTGAGGTTCAGCTTGCATATGCAATCGGTGTTGCAAAGCCGGTATCAATTATGGTAGATACCTTCGGAACGGCTAAGGTTGATGAAGATAAGATTGAAGCGGCAGTTGAGAAGGTATTCGACCTCAGACCTTACGCTATTATCAAGAGGCTTGATCTCAGAAAGCCCATATATCGCAAACTTGCAGCTTACGGACATATGGGACGTGAGGACCTTGGTGTATCATGGGAAAAGACAGATATGGTTGAGGCTCTCAAGGCTGCAATTAACTAAAGAAGTCACGATTTATAAATCAAAAAAGAGTCTGAACTTAATCAGACTCTTTTTTGATGATATTCAGCAATTATTATATGAATACAGCTGTCATCATCAGGCGCTGCCTGACATTTGCGAGGTAAAGACCTCAGCAGTTTTTGCCACATGCCGTCTGAAAAAAACGTAATGCAGCTTGTTATCCGCAAAATCCACATTTGTGGATCAAAATAATTATAACATACAGATATTTATAAATCAATGAACAGATTATTACATTTCAGTGACAGATATTTCTGTTTTTTGCATTATTTTTTCAGAACATTCTGAAAACTCCCACAACTTTCCCGAGAACTGTAACATTATTTGCAATAATAGGCTCCATCGTATCGTTTTCCGGCTGTAGGCGATAATGACCGTTTTCCTTGTAGAAGGTCTTGACAGTAGCGTCAGTTCCGTCAATGAGAGCGACAACAATATCGCCGTTGTCCGCAACC
>JBJEFT010000174.1:0-2116 GCA_051874315.1 Candidatus Ornithomonoglobus sp. | reverse complement strand
TTTTCATTCGGCTTTACGGGAAGTGATGCGCAGCTTGACAAATTTCTCAGGCATCTCAGATATTTCTCATATCATGTAAATATCGGTGACGTGCGCTCCCTTATTGTAAATTCACCGAAAACCACTCATGCGGAGCTTGACAGCGAACACTTGAAAAGAGCCGGAATCGATGTGAATACCGTGCGGATTTCAGCCGGTCTTGAAAGTGCTGATGATCTTATAAGGGACCTTGACGAAGCCTTTGACTTTGTTTTCGGCAATAACGAAACGGAAATAACCTCTGCCGGAATTGAGGACCTTGAAGAAATTGCGGCGCTCGAAAAGCTGTGCTTTCCTCCGGGCAAGGCGGCAAGCGAGGAGGCATTTCTTTACAGACTTAAAAGCTATCCCGAATGGTTTCTCACAGCCCGTATAAACGGCACAATTGTCGGTTTAATCAACGGAGCTCCGTCAGACAGGCAGTTCATTACCGATGATGTTTACAAGCCGGGTGGCGCTTATAACAAGTCCGGAGAAAGCCTGCTTATATACGGGCTTATCGTCCACCCCGATTACCGCAGACGCGGGATCGCCTCGCGGCTTATAAAAACGATGCTCGAAAAAGCAGCTCATCACAATAAAAAGCATATCGCTCTCACAGCGCGGGAGGCTCTCATTCCCTATTATGAAGGCTTCGGCTTCAGAAATCATGGTATTTCCGAATCCGTTACCGGAGGCGTTGCAGGCTATGACCTTGCGCTTGATATTAAATAAATAAAAAACCGGGGCTTTGTCATTAAATTCTGATGAAGCTCCATATTTATTCTTTTGAAAATCTGATGTGACATTTTTTAATTTTACAGATACAGCTCCGTCCTACGCAGTGAAGTGTACGGACGGCTTTTTCTTATCTTTTCTGTTCCCGAAATATTCACCTCTGCCAACCCCAGAGCCTCATCTCCGCTCAGTCTCTTTATCACATTTCCTTCTGCATCCGTCCATATTGAGCGGCCTGCAAACGTCACCTTTCCTTCTGTACCGACACGGTTACACATGACAATCGGCACGCTGTTCTGAAAGGACTGTACACGCACCTCCCATTCAAACAGCTCTGCCGGCTCCTCTTCTATATTGGCGGTTGGGATTAAAATCAAATCAGCGCCTTTAAGCGCCGCTGTCCGTATACTTTCAGGATAATGCCTGTCAAAACACACAACTACCGCAATATTGCCGAACGGCGTATTAAACACATTAAAGCCTTCCTCCGACGGCATATAGTAATCCTGCTCGTAAAAATTCTCCGCCTGCGCAATATGCACCATTTTCTGGTTGCCGATAACATTGCCGTCTGCATCTATAAGAAAGCTCATATCATATTTTCTGCCGCTTTCCTCAAAGTAAAAATTCGGCGCCGCCATAATTTTATTTTCCCTGCATAGGCGGCAAAATTCTTTAAAATACCGATGGTTCGCATTTATTAAATACTTATCCGCATCACGCTTTTCATACTGAGGAAAAAACGGTGACAGCTGTATCTCGGGATACAGAATAATATCCGCCCACATTTTCTTTGCCTTTTTCATAAGCTCTGCACTCTTTTGGAAATTTCTCTCCATATCCTCCGCCATGCTCATCTGCGCCGCCGCTATTTTCATAATTCCGCTGCCTCCAAATATTTTTTATTGATCAATTATATCACATACCCCGGAATAAAACAATCAGAAATTACAATTAAAGTTATAGTTTCAGTCTATAACAGGCAATAATTTATATGAATTGGACAAACGGCGGATTATGTGCTATAATAAATTCAACAAAGAAACATAAACAAAGTTTCTTGTCATTGGTAAATTCCATGTTTCCTCTATGGGTTGTCAGGGCAATACAAACATATAGTGTTTCCTTCCATGAAAATTTATCTATATAGCTGGCATTAAGTACTCTGTATTTTAATCGTGCTTAATGCCAGCGTTTAAGACCTCTTTTCACTAAGTTTTCTTCATTACATTGACTATAGAAAACTTAGTGAAAAGCATCTAAGCCATAATTTGTACATAATGATACTCATAACTCCGGCTTTGGCAACCCGATATATGATGCTGTATAAGCTAACAGGCAGGCGTAGGTTTCATAAACC
>JBJEFT010000173.1:0-8164 GCA_051874315.1 Candidatus Ornithomonoglobus sp. | reverse complement strand
GATCTGACGTGTCAAGAGTTTTATATGTTTTTTTGCCGTATTCCCGCCATTTATTTGGTGACAACTCTATGGAATACCTTTTTGCCCTTTTTGATAATGATACCCTTATCCGTTAACATATCCTCTGTTACAACGCCGTTTACATCTGTGTACTTAACATCGTTGATCGAAAGTCCGTTCTGCTGGATAGTTCTTCTCGCCTCGCCCTTTGACTTAACGATACCCGTCTGCGCGATCATGTCAAGAACGCCCATGCCTACTACATCGGCAATTACGGTTGTCGGCATATCGTCCGAAACACCGCCGCCGGCAAATACTGCCTCAGCCGTTGCCTTAGCCTTTTCAGCCTCAGCCTCGCCGTGAACAAGCTTTGTAACCTCATATGCGAGTATTCTCTTTGCCTTATTGAGGTCCGCGCCCTCCCATTTTTCCATTTGGCGGATCTCGTCCATCGGAACAAAGGTGAGCATTTTAAGGCACTTGATAACGTCCGCGTCCTGCACGTTTACCCAGTACTGATAGAACTCGTACGGAGTTGTCTTTTTCGGGTCAAGCCATACGGCGCCCGACTGGGTCTTGCCCATCTTCTTGCCCTCGCTGTTTGTGAGCAGCGTAAACGTCATACCGTAAACCTGACGGTTATCCTTTCTTCTGTTCAGCTCAAGACCGCCGAGGATATTGCTCCACTGATCGTCGCCGCCAAGCTCCAGCTTGCAGTCATATTTACGGCTGAGCATTAAGAAGTCATAGGACTGCATGAGCATATAATTAAACTCCAAGAACGAAAGTCCCTTTTCAAGTCTCTGCTTGAAGCACTCCGCCGTAAGCATCTTGTTTACCGAGAAGCACGCGCCTATATCTCTTAAAAATTCAACATAATTGAGATTTAAAAGCCAGTCCGCGTTATTTACCATAAGAGCCTTGCCGTCAGAGAAATCAACAACGCTTGAAAGCTGTCCCTTGAAGCACTCCGCATTGTGGTCTATAATTTCCTTTGTCATCATCTGGCGCATATCGGTTCTGCCCGACGGGTCGCCAACATGAGCGGTACCGCCGCCGACAAGAGCGATCGGGCGGTGTCCGTGCAGCTGCATATGGCGCATAACGACCATCTGTAAGAAGTGTCCGACGTGCAGCGAATCTGCTGTCGGGTCAAAGCCTATATAAAAAGTAACCTTCTCTTTTCCCAATAATTCACGAATTTCATCTTCATGCGTACACTGAGCGATAAGTCCGCGCTCCTTGAGTACGTCAAATACATTTTCCGACATTTGTCTTTCCTCCAAAATTTCAGTTATATCGTTTGTTATTGTACCATTATTTTGGCATAATGTCAAGGTTTTATCACATCATTTCCAGCAGGCTGACCTGATTTGACTCCGCAAGTCCGGCAAAGCAGCCGTTTTCCTCCATGACATCGATCGTGCTCTTTGTTATTCCCGTGCGCAGTCTTAAATCCTCAACATTCTTAAATTCTCCCTTTTCCCGTTCCGCCGTTATCGCCTTCGCCGCCGCGTCCGCAACACCGGGCAGAGCGTTAAACGGCGGAAGAAGCTTACCGTCCTCGGTTATCTGAAAGTTTATCGCGTGGGATTTATACAGATCAACCGGCACAAACTCATAGCCGCGGCAGTACATCTCTATTACAAGCTCCAGAATAGGTATGAGCGTGTCCTCCTTAGGCGCCGCCGTGCCCTCTCGCTTGTGGCGGTTTATCTCCTCAAGCGCCTCTCTTGCGACTGCCTCGCCCCGCGCCATTGTGGACGTGTCAAAATCATCGGCTCTTACAGTGTAATACGCGGCGTAGTAAGCAAGCGGGATATGCACCTTGAACCACGCTACGCGGAAGCCCATCATTACATACGCGACCGCGTGGGCCTTCGGGAACATATACTTTATCTTTTTACACGAATCTATATACCACTCCGGAACATTATGCTCACGCATTGCCGCCTCGTCCTCCGGCTTAAGTCCCTTTCCCTTACGGACGCTTTCCATGATCTTAAAGGAATGTCCCGCCTCAACTCCCGCGGCGATAAGATAAATCATAATATCATCGCGGGCGCAGATAGCGTGGGACAGGTCGCACAGTCCCGCTCTTATAAGCTCCTGAGCGTTGCCGAGCCATACATCGGTTCCGTGTGAAAGTCCGGCGATTCTCACAAGCTCGGAGAAGGTTGTCGGCTTTGTATCAAGAAGCATCTGACGCGTAAACTTCGTGCCGAACTCCGGCACACCGTAGGTGCCCAAGGTAGAGCCGGTATCCTTGCCGTCAAGAATTTTAAGCGCCTTGTTGGAGGTGAACAGACTGAGTGTTTCGGGATCGTCCAAGGGAATTGATTTCGCGTCAACTCCCGTTAAGTCCTCCAGCATTCTTATTACCGTCGGGTCATCGTGGCCCAGCTCGTCAAGCTTTAAGAGGTTTGAGTCGATCGAATGGTAATCAAAATGCGTTGTGAATATATTTGAATTGACATCGTCCGCCGGATGCTGAACCGGACAGAACTCATGTATATTATTCGTATACGGCACAACGATAATACCCCCCGGGTGCTGTCCGGAGGTGCGCTTGACGCCCTCACATCCCTTAGCAAGACGCTTCATCTCGGCGTTTGTCATTGTGACGCCCTTTTCCTCGCAGTATTTTTTTACGTAGCCGAACGCGGTTTTTTCCGCGACCGTGCCTATTGTTCCGGCGCGGAACACAAAGCCCTCGCCGAAAAAGGTTTCGGTGTACTTGTGGATCACCGGCTGATATTCGCCCGAAAAGTTAAGGTCAATATCCGGCTCCTTGTCGCCGTTGAAGCCGAGGAAGGTTTCAAAGGGTATGTCGTGTCCGTCCTTTTTAAGCGGTGTTCCGCAGTTGGGGCAGTTCTTATCCGGCATATCGCAGCCCGACCGTCCGATCTCACTCGGCACAAACTCTATATACTTGCATTTCGGGCAAAGGTAGTGCTCCCGAAGCGAATTAACCTCCGTAATATCGGAAAGGAACGCCACAAACGACGAGCCGACCGAGCCTCGCGAGCCTACAAGATAGCCGTCCTGATTTGACTTTCTTACAAGCTCCTGCGCGATACGGTACATAACCGAAAAGCCGTTGCCGATAATCGAGTCAAGCTCCTTGTCAAGCCGCTCCTTGACCTCATTCGGCAGCGGATCGCCGTAAATCTCGATCGCGCGGTTAATGGAATCGTTTCTTATGCCGTCAACCGCGCCCTCTACAACCGGCGGGCATTTCTTCTTCGGTATAGGTCTTACGTCCTCTATCATATCGGCTATTTTATTCGTATTTGTAACGACCACCTCATAAGCCTTCTCTTTTCCGAGATAATCGAACTCCTGAAGCATTTCGTTTGTAGTCCTGAAATACAGCGGCGCCTGATTGTCGGCATCCTTAAAGCCCTTGTAGTGCATCAGTATCTTTCTGTAATCCGCGCCCTCGGGGTCCATAAAGTGAACGTCACAGGTTGCGCAGACAGGCTTGCCTATCCTGTCGCCAAGCTCCACGATCCGCCTGTTCAGCTCTCTGAGATCATCGTCATTATGAATGTTCGGATGCTTTGAGCTTTCCTTCATATACGCGTTGTTGCCTATCGGCTGAATTTCAAGATAGTCATAGAAGGACGCGATCTCCTCTAAGGTTTCATCGCTCTCTCCCTCCACAAGCGCCGAGAACAGCTCTCCCGCCTCGCACGCGGAACCTATAATTATATCCTCCCTTTTCTGAATCAGCAGCGTTTTAGGAATACGCGGCGTCCTGAAAAAGTATTTCAGATGCGATTCGGAAACCATCTCGTATATATGCCGCACACCCTCATAGGTTTTTGCCAGAAGGATTATATGGAACGCTCTCGTTTTCACGGACGCTGTTCTTATATCAAATATGTCATTGTATTCCTTTAATTCCGTTTTGCCGCCCTCACGCAGCCGCGAAAGCATTTTCATAAATGCCTTTGCCGTCGCCTCCGCGTCATCAACGGCGCGGTGATGATGAGCGTTTATAACATCAAGATGCTTGCAGAGCGTATCAAGCTTGTGGTTTGCAAGCTTGGGGAACATACACCGCGCAAGCACCATGGTGTCTATATACGGCAGGTCAAAGCTTCTGCCGCACTCGCGCGCCTTCTGCTTCATAAATCCCATATCAAAGCTCGCGTTGTGAGCAACCATAACGCACCCGTCGCAGAATTTTATAAAATCATCTATCTGCTCCTCAAACGGCAGAGCGTCCTTAACCATGCCGTCCGTTATCGAGGTGAGCGCGGTAATTTCCTCCGGTATCTTAACTCCCGGCTTTACAAAGGTTGACCAGCGGTCTGTTACCTCGCCGTTCTCAACCTTAACGGCTCCTATCTCTATAATCTTACATTCTGTTTTGCTGAAGCCTGTTGTTTCTATATCGAATACGACAAACGGCGAATCTATAGTTTCCTCCGTTATGTCATAGGTGATCATCTTTGTATCGTCAATGAGGTACCCCTCAACGCCGTACAGCACCTTGATTTTCTCATTGTTGTCTGACGCGTGCATACCGTCAGGATATGCCTGGACCACACCGTGGTCAGTTATCGCGATGGCCTTGTGTCCCCAGTAAACCGCGCGGTCTATGAGGTCCGCCGCGGAGCTTACCGCATCCATCTGTGACATCTGTGTATGCAGATGAAGCTCGACGCGCTTTTTTTCCGCTGTATCCATTCTCACAGGCGGCGCGGGAAGCGCGGCAATATCATTTGACATAATAACGACCTCCTTTGCGTAGTCGTCATATTTTGCCATACCCCGTATTGCGGCATACATTCCGCCCTTTTTAAGCGCCTTTTTTATAGGGCCGAACAAGTCCTTGAACCTGCTGTCGTCCTCGCCCTTATCCACAAACATTTTAACGGTGATTGACGAGGTGTTGTCGGTCACATCAAGCATAACGATGTGCATTTCCTTGCCGGTCTTTTTTGACTTTATTTCCCTTTCGTCCGCGTCAAAAATTCTGCCGGTTATTACAACCCTGCCGGAGCCTTCGTTAATAGAACGTATTGCGGCAACCTCAGCGTCCCTTATCGGTCTGCCTATGAGCATTTCCTCCGCGCTTGCCCTGCCGATTATCTCCGGTCCGCCGCCAATCAGCGCCTCCCCGTCCTTTGGACGGGTAAAGTACATAACATTCCTTTTTTCCCTTGCAAGCTTCGGATCGGTCTTAAGCTTAACAGGAATGCTGCCGAGTGTCTTTCTGATCTGCTCCTGCGCCAGCTTTTCAATAGTCATGCTCAGCTCGTTCGCAAATTCCACCTCAACATTTCTGTTCTGCCTTGAAACAATAAGGTTCGTTATATTGAGCCTGTCAACAGTGGCGTTGCCGCTTTTTCCGAAAACCGTACCGAATTCAATCATTCTCAGCAGTCCTTTCTATAATACTGTTCAGCAATATATACAGCTTTTCCTTATTCTTATCCATAGTCCGGGCAACCTCCTCTTCCGAAAGAGGCTTGTCTGAGATGCCCGCCGCCAAGTTTGTAATGCAAGACAGCCCCAGGACCTCCAGCCCGCAATGCCTTGCGGCTATGCACTCAAACACCGTGCTCATACCAACAAGATCGCCGCCCAGAGCCGCGATCGCCCGTATCTCCGCCGGTGTTTCATACTGCGGGCCGCTCATATAAAAATAAACTCCGTCCTTTAACTCAATTCCGTTCTCTGCCGCGCATTCATGCGCCGTATTGCGCAGCCGTTCAGAATAAGCCTCGGTCATATCCGGAAACCTCGTTCCCCACCTATCGTCATTTGCGCCGCGCAGAGGATTGTCCGTTGAAAGCTTTATGTGGTCAGAAATCACAGCGATGTCTCCCGCGCGATAGGACGGATTCACGCCGCCCGCGGCATTGGTTAAAATAATTCTCCTGACGCCGAGCAGCTTCATAACACGGATATAAAAGGTAATTTCATCAAATGAATACCCCTCATAATAATGAAAGCGTCCGCGCATGATATAAGCCTTCTCCGTAACAAGCATAACACCCTTATGTGACGGCGCGGTAGCCTTCGGGAAATGCGGTATTTCGCTATACGGTATTTCTGTACCCTCATCAAACAGTCCGCTCATGCCCGAGCCGAGCACAACAAGCGTTTTCGGTCTGTATTCCGTTCTTTTCCGTACAGTCTCCGCGGCTTCCTCGTAATCACTGTATAAAAACACGCGCATTTCCTCCTTTGCCGATTTTTATCTATTTTATAGTATACTACAATTCACTCTGATAGTCAATCGGTTTTTGCGCAAAAAAATCAGGGGCAGAAACCCCTGATCATATGCAGATTTGTATTTATTTATTAAGCTTCTTTTCAGCCTTTTCCTTCTTGATGATCTTCTGGAAGTCCTTCATATCCCTTGCTATCTCACCGCTGAGAATAAGCATACAGATAAGGTTCGGGATCGCCATAAGAGCGTTGGCAATATCCGAGAAGTTCCATGCGATTTCAAGAGTTGTTGTAGCGCCTAAGTATACGATAAGCGAGAATACGATTCTGTAGATCATATTGAACTTCGGCGTCTTGAACAGATACTCAAATGCCTTCTCGCCGTGATATTCCCAGCCGAGAATTGTTGAGAACGCGAAGAGCACGATACCGATACTTACTATAACGCCGCCTAAGGTGCCGAGAATTGAATTCTGGAATGCCGCGATCGTCAGCGAAGCGCCCTTGATAAGCTCGCCTGTTGCCGGGTCTGTTGTACCGAGAACGCCTGATGATGCGATGCAGAGACCTGTGATCGTACATACAACGATCGTATCCCAGAAGGTACCTGTCATGTTTATGTAGCCCTGACGAACCGGGTTGTCTGTTGTAGCGGCTGCCGCTGTAATAGCCGCGCTTCCCATACCCGCCTCATTTGAGAACACTCCGCGGGCAACGCCGAAACGCATAGCGCTCATCATTGATGCGACAATTGTACCCGCAACACCGCCGCCTACTGCCTTGAAGCTGAATGCCATTCTGACGATCTCCGCAACGCCTGCCGGAAGGTTCTTGATGTTGCAGATGATTACTATAAGACCGCCCAGAACGTAGAAAATAGCCATAACCGGAACTACAACCGATGAAACCTTTGATATCCACTTGATACCGCCGATGATGATAATCAGCGCAAAAACGGTGAGTATTACGCCAGTGATCCATGTCGGAATCGAGAAGGTTGAACGGAGAGCGTCCGAAATTGAGTTTGCCTGTGTAAGGTTACCGATACCGAAGGATGCGATAACCGCAAACAATGCGAACAGGAAGCCGAGAACCGCGCCGAACTTCTTCCACGGAAGAGCCTTCTTCATTGTATACATAGGACCTCCGGACATTTCGCCCTTCTCGTTGACCTCTCTGTACTTTATAGCGAGCATACACTCACTGAACTTTGAGGTAAGACCGAAGCATGCCGAGATCCACATCCATACAAGCGCTCCGGGGCCGCCCGAAACCATCGCCGTAGCGACACCTACGATATTGCCTGTGCCGATAGTAGCGGCAAGCGCCGTTGTAAGAGCCGAGAACGGTGAAACGTCACCCTTGCCTCTTGACTTTGTGCGCGCTTCCTTGCTCAATGTGCTCTTAAGAGCGTAGCCTAAATTTCTCCACGGAAGAAAGCCTGTTCTGATTGTAAGGAAAATACCTGTTCCCACCAGAAGTATCAGCATGACCGGACCCCATACGAAATCATCGACCGCCGTTAAAACCGATTTAAACGTTTCCATAAAAATAACTCCTTTGATAATCTTTATTAACAAAATAAAAAAGAGCCAAACCTGCATAAAGCTTATGCAAACTGCTCCAATCATTATCAAGGGCGGGCAGATAAAAACAAACGAACTATGCCGTTATAGCAATCATCTCCGTCCTTTTGCCTGAGAGATCAACCGTGCAGATACAAAATGCCACAGTCTTACACCTTCGGCACCCTCATAAGCTTTTATGAAGGCTTCTCCGGAGCACCATATCGCTACGAAACCGATACAGATTTACGTCACAGACAACTGCATCACGGCAATCCACATCCTTGCTTCTTACCATATTCCGTATGACTCAATATTATCTTGTCGAATTACTATGCCATTGTATCATATTCTGTCATATATTTCAAGCCCTTTTTTAATTTTTTTTAAATGTTTTCTGAATTTTTCGT
>JBJEFT010000172.1:0-8165 GCA_051874315.1 Candidatus Ornithomonoglobus sp. | reverse complement strand
GGTGCGGAGCGCCGGAGATAATGACCGATACCTGTGTAATAGCTGAATAGTAACATCTGTTTTCCATAATTCACAGTTTTTTTATAATTTACTATTGATTTTTTATTAAAGTTGATGTATAATAATAATTGGAATATATAAAATTTATTCCATAATCAATCATCACACGTTGGTTCTAACCAGACCGGCGTGGTTTCCTTACTTACTTATATAACAAAACAAAAAGCAGCGGTCCTAACCAAGCCGCTGTTTTTTGATATCAAATATTAATCCTTTGCGATAAGTCCGGCGCCAATGATCCCCGCATCGTTAAACAGCTTTGCCGTTACGAGCTTTGTCTCTTTCATATATTTATTGAACCGGTTTTCTTTTACAAACTGCTTTACGGGGTCAAGAAGATAATCTCCCTCCCTGCTTATTCCGCCTCCGACCGCGATTATATCCGGCTGAAAAATATTCTCCATGCTTACAATTCCGTCCGCGATATACCTTGCATACTGCTTAACGACAGCCTTTCCTGCCTCGTCCCCCGCCTTTGCCGCCTCAAATGCCGTTCTGCCCGAAATCTCACCGTCACTGTTAAGATACCGGTGCATAAGACTGTCCGGGTTCTCCTCCATCGCATCCCTTGTCTGTCTTTTAAGAGCGCTCACAGACGCGTATGCCTCCCAGCAGCCGCGCTTTCCGCAGCCGCACTTAATACCGTCATGAACGAGCGTCATATGTCCCGCCTCTACCGCGACACCGTTAGAGCCCGAAAACACTCTGCCGTTAATGATAAGACCGCTTCCCACTCCGGTTCCCAATGTAATCATAAGATAAACAGCCGCATTTTCGCCGTTTACCGCATATTCCCCCAAAGCGGCGCAGTTTGCGTCGTTATCGAGCGTAAGGGGCAGCTCAAGATACTTTCCGAACTCCTCCGCCAGGTGGAAATTAATCATTTTAATATTCGGACAGTATACCACCTCGCCCTTTTTATTATCAACCGTTCCCGGAATACCGATCCCGACACCCTTTATCTGCGATATGTCAGCGCCGTGATCCTTAATAAGCTTCCCCGAAAGCGCCGCCATATCGCGGACAATCTCACAGGCATCTCTGCCCGCCAATGTAGGCACCGAATCCTTAATGAGGATTTCACCACTTTCACTTACTATTCCCGCGGCTATATTTGTGCCGCCCAGATCTATTCCTATATACATTATGTTTAACTCTCCTTAACTCGTATTCTTAAGTATAATATCACAAATACCGTAAATATTCAATAGTTCGGTTCATTTTTTTACTATCCGCGCATATAATACATTAGCTGAAAATTATATCCGATACAGAAAGGAATGATTTTTATGGATATAAATGAACTGCTGGGCAGCTTTAATGAAAATCAGCTGAAGCAGATAAATAACTTTATCGGGTCCGTTCAGGGACAGAAAATGTCGGGCGGTCTCAGTAATTCCGACAAGGAGCGGCTGCTCTCGGAGCTTGGCAGACTTGACGCGGACACTGTGCGCCGTAAGCTCAGCTCGCTCTCCGGCGAGGACATTTTGAAAATACTCAAATAGAAGGAAGGTATGAAATGTGGCAGACATGATGGACACCTTAAAGGGACTGCTCGGCGACAATGCCGATGAAAAATTAAACGGTATCCTCGGTATACTTAATTCCGACAAACCGGCAGCAGGCAGCGAGGCATCATCTGCCCCCCATGACACAGCCGAGCAAAATACTTCTGCTCCGGACCCGTCCGGGCTGCCTGTCAGTCCCGAGATGCTTTTACAGGCGCAGCAGCTTATGAGCCGGATTTCTTCAACAGGCGATGACAACCGCGCCAATCTTCTGAAATCTCTCAAGCCCTTTATGCGTGAAAGCCGCAGAGACACGATCGACGAGGCAATAAAATTTATGAACCTGGCGCAGATCACAAAGCTATTCGGAGGTGAGTGATGTATAAATCCTATAGCTACAACAATATGCCGCAGCCAATAAATACATTCGGGAACGCCGTATCTGAGCCGTCCAAAAAGGCAGCGCTGCCCGAGCCGTCCGTATCGCCTCCGCCGAAGCCGAAGCCCTCACCTCAGCCGGAGCCGATACCGATATTGACTGACGATGATGATCCGAAAAAAAATGAAACCATCATAGGCAGGCTTAAAACCGATGATATGATAATTCTTATTGTTATTGTGTTACTTTTGTTAAACGATTGTGACGACAAGCTCCTGCTTATTTCGCTTGCTTTCATATTTTTTTCTGATTATTTCAAATGAATGCAAAAATATTACAATGATATGAAATATTTTACAAAGTTAACAATTCAATGACTTTGCACAAAAAATGTTGATTTATCGGAATTTTTGTTGTATAATTATTTCAACAAGGTATAATCCTATTATAGATATAGGATAAAAGGGTGGCGCTCGTTCGGGTAAAACGGGCGCCTTTTTTACTCATATTTTCAGTCTGTCCGATATTATCTCCGCCGCCGTTTCAGCGGCATTTTCAGGATCAAGAAAAACTATGCGCTCATCGCGCCGGAACCATGTAAGCTGCCGCTTTGCATACCGCCGCGAGCCCTGCTTAACATTCTCAACCGCCTCCTCAAGGGTGCATTCACCGTTAAAGTAATCCATTATCTCCTTATAGCCTATACCCTTCATGGAATTCATATCCTTTGTATAGCCCATGTCCATGATACGCTTAACCTCATCAAGCAATCCCTCGTCAAGCATCATGTCAACACGCCTGTTTATCCTCTCATATAAAACAGAACGGTCATGATCAATGCAGAACATAACCGGCTCATAGCGGCTCTCTATCCGCTTTGTCATTTCCTGATGCTCCGAAATCGGAACTCCTGTTGTTCTGTAAAACTCTATGGCGCGGATTATACGGCGCAGATTGTTCGGGTGAAGCCTTCCGGCGCTCACGGGGTCAAACTCTGAAAGCATCTCCAGAAGCTTTTCTCCGCCCTCCCTTTCTGCCAGCTCTCTCAGCTCCGCCCGCATTTCATAGTCGGTATCCTGCTCGCCGAAGGTCACATCATTGACTACGCTGTTTATATAAAGTCCTGTTCCTCCGCACATAACCGCCAGCCTTCCGCGCGCGGTAATATCGGCAATCACCTTATGCGCCAGAGCCGTATAGTCCGCAACGGAAAATTCAGCGTCAGGCTCGACAAAATCAATAAGATGATGCGGGCATTCCGCCCTCTCCTCCGCCGTGGGCTTCGCGGTCCCTATATTCATATATTTATATATCTGCATACTGTCCGCGGAAACAATTTCACCGTCAAAGCGCTTTGCAATATCTATCGCAAGCCGCGTTTTTCCCGACGCTGTCGGTCCCGCTACAACAACCAGTGGTATTTTTTTCATTATACGATTCTCTTAAAATTCTTCTCTATTTCCTTTTTGCTCATGGAAATCACGATCGGTCTGCCGTGCGGACAGGTGTTGATGTTTTTCAGCTTAAACACCCTCTCGACAAGGCTCTTCATTTCAGGCTCGCTGATTTCCATATTAGCCTTTATTGCCGCCTTGCAGGATATTGTATACAGCAGCCTTTCCTTATCATAGCTCATAAGGCTCTGATTCATGTTTTCAGCCTGTGTAAGCAGCTCAATAAACAGCGGCTCTGCCTCGCTCCACGAAATATCGCCCGGTACGGCGCTTATTGTAACGGCGCTTTCACCGTCATTTGTAATTTCAAAGCCGAGGTCATAGAAATCCTTTTCATGCTCCGTATATGCCGCAAATTCCTCACCCGAAAGCTTTATCTCTACAGGCTCCAGCATCATCTGCGAAACGATCCCAGTGTTCTCCATTTCCTGCTTTAACGCCTCAAAATTCAGTCTTTCATGCGCCGCGTGCTGGTCTATCATAAGCAGCCTGTCATCTTTTTCAACAAGGATATATGTTTCAAAAAGCTGTCCGATAACACGGAAATATCCGTCATTAAAGATATTTTCCTCATGCTTTTGGGCATATTCCTCATTCGCTCTGTCGCGGTATTCCCTCCAGTCGGGAATGCTGTCATTTCCCGCCGGCTGTGCGCCGCCCTCCGGATCCTTGACCTTCGCAAATCGGCTTTTCTGTTTGCCCAGCTCCAGCGCATAGTCAAGCATCGCAAAGGTGTCTACGGGACGCTTTGCCGGCTCCGCCTGTGCCTGCGGCGCTTCCTCCGGCGCCTCCCGCTTTGGTTCCGCGGCGGTTCTCTTGTCTGTCTCTTTTGCCGTGTTCTCCGCCGCCCTTGCGCGGTTCATAAGCTTTTCAAACGCGGCAGCCTCATCATCCTTTACCGGCATTGCCGGCTTCGGAGCGGATGTATCGCGCGCAGTCTCTCTTTGCGGCTCCGGCTTTTTAATCTCATCCCATGACGGACGCGGAATGTTTCTGTGTTCAGCTTTGAATTTAAAGTCGTTTGACGGCTTCATGCTCTCTCTGAGCTTTTCGCTGTAAAGCTCCTCAATGGTTTTCTGCTCTCCGCCCTCCGCCTTGAGCTGTGATACTTTTCCGGCTTCCTTCTTCTCCGCTCTCTCTATCTCCGGCACGTTCGGCAGCGCGTACAGCGCGGACTTTGCCGCATGATACACCGCCTGATAAATCTCCGATTCATTTGAAAATTTACATTCAAGCTTTGTCGGGTGCACGTTTATATCAACGTCCCCCGCCGCAACCTCTATATTTAAAATTGCCGTAGGGAACTTTGAAATCATGATCTGATTTTTATACGCTTCCTCCAAGGCGCGTATCAGAATCGCGCTTTTTATATATCTCTTATTTACAAAAAACGTTTCGTTGTTTCTGTTCGCTCTCGACAGCGTCCCCTTGCCTATCATGCCCGCAACATGAATATCGTTATACTGATAATCCACCTCAAGCATATTTTTCGCAAAATCCCTGCCGTATACCGCATATATTGCATTTATAAGCTTATTGTCCCCCGAGGAAAAAATGGTCTCCTTGCCCTCCCGTATAAGCTTGAAGGATATTTCGGGATGCGCGAAAACATACCTTGCCATAAGGTCTGAAATATATCCGCCCTCGGTCGCGGGCTTTTTAAGGAATTTCAGTCTTGCGGGAGTGTTATAGAACAGGTCCGAAACCTCAATCACGGTTCCGTTCGGCGCGCCCGCATCGGCGGAGGAAAGGATCTCGCCGCCCTCACAGGTTACGCATACGCCGACCTCGTCCCGGCGGCGCTTTGTATAAAGTCTCACCTTTGAAACCGCTCCGATACTCGACAGCGCCTCGCCGCGGAAGCCGAGAGTATATATCGCCTCAAGGTCGCTTCCGGTCTGGATCTTGCTTGTCGCATGACGGAGGAAGCAGATTTTTGCGTCCTCCTCGCTCATACCCGAGCCGTTATCCGTAACTCTTATATACGAAATACCGCCGTTTCTTATTTCCACGGTAATCAAAGACGCTCCGGCGTCAATACTGTTTTCAACAAGCTCCTTAACGATACTCAGGGGCTTTTCAACCACCTCACCGGCGGCAATCTTATTTGATACCTCCGTATCAAGAACATGAATAAGACCCATCCGTTATAACTCCTTTGCTTTCAGTGACAGCTGATACAGCTTGTTCATAGCGTCTATCGCCGTCATAGTGGTAACGTCCATCATCTTCAGCTCGTCAAGCAGCTCACGTCCCGCCATATCCTCAAGGCCAAGCTGAGAGCTTACAGGCTCCGGCTGCTTTTTGCCGCTCTTATAGAGCTTATCCGGGTTATCCTCTATGATACCCTGTAAAATCGTCTTTGCGCGCTTTATGACCTCACTCGGCAGTCCCGCAAGCGCCGCAACCTCGATACCATAGCTCTCATCGGCGCCGCCGCGCACAATGCGGCGCAGGAAGGATATTTCGTCGCCGCGCTTGTTCACCGCGATGCGGTAATTTTTCACGCCCTCCAGCTTATCCTCAAGCTCGGTCATCTCGTGATAATGCGTTGCAAACATTGTTTTCGCGCCGATCCTGCGCTTATTATGAATATATTCCGCAACCGCCCACGCGATCGAAAGTCCGTCATAGGTGCTTGTGCCCCTGCCTATCTCGTCCAGGATTATAAGAGATTTGCTTGTCGCGTTTTTCAGAATATTGCTTACCTCGTTCATTTCAAGCATAAAGGTACTCTGACCGGACGCGATGTCATCGCTCGCGCCGACTCTCGTAAATATCCTGTCCACTACGCCCAGTCTTGCCGAGGACGCCGGAACAAAGCTGCCTATCTGAGCCATAAGCGATATTACCGCGGTCTGGCGCATATAGGTTGACTTACCCGCCATATTCGGACCTGTTATTATCAGCAGCCTGTCCTCATCATTATTGAGAAAGCTGTCGTTAGGAACGAATATAATATCCTTTGAAAGCGCCTCAACAACCGGGTGTCTGCCGTCCTTAATATCAATTATGCCGCTGTCGTTTACCTCCGGCATACAATAGTTGTTCTTGTACGCAACAGTGGCAAGGGAGCACAGCACGTCCGTAACCGCGATAACTCTCGCGGCGCGCTTTATTCTCTCAAGCTCTCCCACCAGCTTTTCGCGCAGATCGTTAAACAGCTTCAGCTCCAGCGCGATAAGCCGCTCAGACGAGCCGAGGATCGTGCTTTCGATCTCCTTAAGCTCTGTTGTTATATATCGCTCGGCATTTGTGAGCGTCTGTTTTCTTATGTAATCCTCGGGCACCTTGTCCTTATATGAATTGGTTATTTCGATATAGTATCCGAACACGCGGTTAAAGCCCGTTTTCAGCTTCGGGATCCCTGTGCGTTCACGTTCCTTTTCCTCGACCTGCTTAAGCCATTCGTCTCCGTGGTTCTTCGCGTCGCGGAGCCTGTCCGCCTCCTCGTTATAGCCCTCCTTTATCATGCCGCCGTCACGGGTTATTGAGGACGCGTTATTCTCATCGATCGCCCTGTCAATAAGAGAACTTATGTCGTCAAGAATATCAAATTTCTTTGCCATTCCCGCAAACATAGGCGACTTCATACCCGACAGAATATATTCCAGCGACGGAAGCTGCAAAAGTGTCTGCTTCAGCGATACCATATCCTTAGGCGTTACGGTGCCGAGAGCGATCCTGCTTATAATTCTTGAAATATCATAGGTCTTTGAAAGAATTTCTATCAGCTCATCGCGCAGCATCGCATTGTCGACCAGCTCCTTGACGGAGGCAAGCCTTTTATTTATGTCGATCGGATTTATCAGCGGTCTTTCAAGCCACTGACGCAGCTTTCTGCGTCCCATTGAGGTTTTTGTCCTGTCAAGCACCCAGAACAGAGAGCCTCGCTTTGACTTGTCGCGCATGGTTTCGGTAATCTCAAGATTTCTCCGCGTTGCAAAGTCAAGCTCCATATAGCTTTCGCTCTCATATACGGAAATCTTATTGATATAATCCATTCTGTTCTTCTGGGTATATTCAAGATAATTTATCGCGCCGCTCACGGCAAGCACCGCGGCGGGCTTTGTGTCAAGCTTCAGCGCGCCGAGATGTTTTCCGAAGTGATTTTCAACATTCAGCCCCGGATTATCCGCAAATATTTCCTCGCGGCGCTCCGGCTTGATTTTCAATCCCGATATTATGCTCTTTTCAAGCTCACGGTCAAAGGAATCGTTGACTATGATCTCCTTAGGCGCGTATCCCGCAAGCTCATCAAGGACATAGCGTCCGTTTGAAAGCTCAGTTGCAAACATTTCCCCGGTTGACGCGTCCGCGGCGGTAAAGCCGACATTCTCGCCGGACTTATACATAACGACCAGATAATTGTTTGCGCCCTCCTCGAGTATCGTCTCATCGGTAGCGGTACCGGGAGTCACAACACGGATAACATCGCGGGCAACCATGCCCTTTGCGGTTTTTGGATCCTCCATCT
This sequence comes from Candidatus Ornithomonoglobus sp., assembly GCA_051874315.1. Taxonomy (GTDB): domain Bacteria; phylum Bacillota; class Clostridia; order UBA1381; family UBA1381; genus Ornithomonoglobus. The sequence continues at coordinate 287 of JBJEFT010000172.1, read as the reverse complement.
GCTCACATATAGCGACCTTATACCCTGCCGCGATAAGCTTTGAGATGTAAATATCGGCGCTGTGGAACGGAACGCCGCACATCGGCGCGCGCTCCTCCATGCCGCAGTCGCGTCCGGTAAGCGTCAGCTCCAGCTCACGGGAAACCGTTATTGCATCATCAAAAAACATCTCGTAAAAATCGCCGAGACGATAAAACACTATACAGTCAGGATATTCTTCTTTCACTTTAATATAATGCGCCATCATCGGCGACAGCTTTCCCGCCATGTTATCTTTCCTTTCCGAT
>JBJEFT010000171.1:0-2144 GCA_051874315.1 Candidatus Ornithomonoglobus sp. | reverse complement strand
GTTTTAGAGATTCGGCCCCGTATTTTTTATCTTTCCGCGTTCAGCTCGCCGTTGAGCCTTCCGCCGTTTATGTAGTCAATCAGCGTTATGTCCTCGCCCGCTGTGCCTATTGTGACATTATCGCTCCGTACCTGTACATTCGAGGTATAAAGATGCGTGTCAAGCGCGTTTGATATTAGAATTGCCATATCGCCGCGGTTTATCATGTCAGAGGTGCCGAAGCTGTCTGTATTATCAATGAGCTTTAAATCCCACGCAAGCCTCATAACGGAATCCGTATAATCAGCTGAATTCTGAACATCGGACGCATAGCCGAGCACGCATTCCAATATTTTAAGCATGTCAATATATCTCATTTCACTGTCCGGTGAAAATGTGTTGTCGCTTGTTCCGTTTATTATACCCTTTTCCGCCAGTGCCGCAATCTCAGGCGCATACCACGCATCTGCCGCAACATCAATGAACCGTCCGTCATATTCTCCGCTGTATTTAAGCATTCTCGCAATCATCGCAGCAGTCTCTGCGCGGGTTACGGTGTTTTCCGACCGGAATGTGCCGTCCTCATATAGCCGTGCACATAGCTGATGTTAATACTAATGATATTATTTTTTTCATTTTCCTGTATCTCCTTTATCGTTTAATGCTCAGCATTCAGCATGCCGTTGATCCTTCCGCCGTTAATATAGTCAATCAGCGTTATGTCTTTTCCGAAAGCCCATATTTCTGTTCCGTCATCATATATTCTTTCGGTGTTGGAGGTGTATATATGCGCGTCAAGGGCATTGGACAGTATCACTGCAAGTGCGCCGCGCGTTACCTGTTCATTCGCCTCAAAGCTTGCAAGTCCCTCTGTGAGTCCGTTTTCAATCGCAAGCTCTATAGCCGTTACTCTGTAATCCTGTATGGCACGAAAATCATTTGAGAAGCCGAGAACACACATAACTATTTTAAACATATCGGCATAGGTTATTGACGCGTCCGGCGAAAACTCCGTATCGCTCGTTCCGCTTATCATTCCCTGCTCCGCAAGCGCCTCAACCTCCGGCATATACCACGCGTCCGCCGCAACGTTGGAAAACCGTCCGGTATATGCTCCACTGTAATTTAACATTCTCGCAAGCATTGCCGCAGCCTCTGCGCGTGTTACGGTATTCTCCGGCTGAAAGGTACCGTTGTCGTAGCCGTCTATGATGTCCAGATCATGCAGCTCATTTACATAACTCACCAGAGTGCCGCTCACATCGGTAAATTTGCTCTCTGTCCCGATATATGCCGCGCGCGTGTCGGTATCGCGCACCTCATCGCCCTTGATCGACAGTGTATAATCCGTATAGCCCTGCTGACTTTCCAGCCGCCTCTCGTTTAGCTGTCTGCCTTTCTCAACCAGTTCCTTTACTGTATAGACCTCTCCCGCATATAATTCATTCTGTTCTTCATCCACCAATATTACCGCATACTGTCCGTCCGCTGTTCTGACATAAGCAGTCGTGGCAACAACAACGAGCCCTTCATTATAACCCACATAGGCGAGCTCTTGTATTTCTCCCGTTATATTTTTATTTATCATATCCGCAATATCCATATATGGCGCCGGATCTTCAAAACCGTTAACAAACGGCATAGAAAACCATCTGTTTTCTCCGTAGTGACTATGCAAGCTAAACCTAACCCTCCCCGGTTCATACGAAGCCTCGGTATTAAATGACAAACTCACCGCAAAGCCTTCAATACCGGCATCGTAGTCCTCATTGCCGACTCCGCAAAACCACATCTGTGTATCGCCCAGCGGAAGCAAAGTATACTCTCCCTCATCATTTATTCCATAGGTGTAATCATCTCTGAAAGATTTGTTAATATCTATTACATCACTGACCTTTGCTGTCGTATGCAGTATATCCGACAGGTCGCTGTTCTCTGCTGTCATTTCGCAAAGCTCCGGATATGCGCAGAGTCCGGTTCTGAAAAGCAGCTCCTTTACCTGCTCCCCTGTTATTGTTTCCGCCCTGTAACCCGCCGCCGAGACTGCCGGAACAACAGCCGCGCACATTGCGGCTGTTAATATTATTGATACTATCTTTTTCATGTTATTTATCTCCTTTCTAATCTACATTTTGTAGTTATATTGTGCAAAAAAATTTAAAGTG
>JBJEFT010000170.1:0-8290 GCA_051874315.1 Candidatus Ornithomonoglobus sp. | reverse complement strand
GCGGACCGCAATCAGTGGATGTCGAATATTTAACATGGAGGAATACTATGAGTACAGAAAAAGACCTTTCAAATGCTGCGTCAGAGGAGCATAAGGAAATAGTTGAAAAGAAGCGCGCCGTAAAGCGTGAGCTTCTTGAGCGCGGAAAAAAGCGCGGCTATCTCACCTATAAGGAAATCGCGGATGCTCTTGAAGAATTCGAGGTCACAGCCGAGGAAATGGAAAAGACCTATGACAGATTTGAGAGTGAAAAGGTGGAGCTTGTTGAAGAGTTCAAGGAGATGGAGGAAATCGAGGTCACCAAGGAGGAATTGGAGGATCTTTCGGTTCCTGAAGGCATTAACATAGACGACCATGTTAAGATGTACCTTAAGGAGATAGGTAAGGTTAATCTTCTCACAGCGGAGGAGGAAACCGCGCTTGCAAAGAGAATGTCAGAGGGCGACGAGGAGGCTAAGAAAAAGCTTGCCGAGGCAAATCTGCGTCTTGTTGTAAGTATTGCCAAAAGGTATGTAGGCCGCGGTATGCTTTTCCTTGATCTTATTCAGGAGGGTAATCTGGGTCTTATCCGCGCGGTTGATAAATTTGACTATACTAAGGGCTATAAGTTCTCGACCTATGCGACATGGTGGATAAGACAGGCTATCACAAGAGCAATTGCCGATCAGGCGAGAACAATAAGAATCCCTGTTCATATGGTAGAGACGATCAACAAGCTTGTGCGTGTTCAGCGTCAGCTTGTTCAGGAGCTGGGCCGTGAGCCGTCGCATGAGGAGCTTGCAAAGGGTCTTAATATGTCGGTTGAGAAGGTGCGCGAGATCTCAAAGATTTCACAGGAGCCTGTATCTCTTGAAACGCCTATCGGCGAGGAGGAGGACAGCCACCTCGGAGACTTCATTAAGGATGACGATGCTCCGGCGCCGGACGACAGCGCAAGCTATGTGCTTTTAAAGGAGCAGCTTGACGATGTACTGCAGACGCTTACAAAGCGCGAATCAAAGGTATTGCAGCTTCGCTTTGGTCTTATTGACGGAACACCGCATACTCTTGAAGAGGTGGGACGCGAGTTCAAGGTTACGCGTGAGCGTATAAGACAGATTGAAGCAAAGGCTTTGCGCAAGCTGAGACATCCGAGCCGCTCAAAGAAGCTTAAGGATTTCCTTGATTATTGATGCAAGAGGTACGGTATGGACTGGATAAAGGTAACGGTTTACACAACAACAGAAGGTATAGAGCCGGTAAGCGGCAGACTTATGCAGCTTGGTATAACCGGACTTGAAATAGAGGACGAGACGGAGTTCAAGGATTTTCTGGAGGAAACAAAGGATTACTGGGACTACGTCGATGATGATCTTGTTAAGCGTATGGAGGGCGAAACAAGGGTCATAGCTTATGTGAGTGATGATATTTCCGGACATGAGCTTTTGACCGGCATCCGCGGCTCAATGGCGGAGCTTAACGAAATGAATGAGGATAATATTTTCGGCAGACTTGAGGTTGAAATCGAGGGCACAAAGACAGAGGACTGGGCAAATGTCTGGAAGCAGTACTTTCATCCGATCGAGATCGGACAAAAGCTTCTTATCAAGCCCGAATGGGAGGAGCTTAAGGAGCCTACGGACAGAATAGTGTTTAATATAAACCCGGGAATGAGCTTCGGAACAGGCTCACATCAGACAACACAGCTTTGTCTGGAGCAGCTTGAAAAGTATATCACACCGGGATGCAGAATGCTTGATCTGGGCTGCGGCAGCGGAATACTTTCTGTTGTATCGCTGCTTTTAGGCGCAAAGGAGGCATTCGCGGTAGATATTGACCCGAACTGTATTGATACGGCATATGAGAATGCCGCTATGAACGATATTGACAGGAGCATATATACTGTTATCAGCGGCAATGTTGTATCGGACCCAAAGGTAAAAGAGGTGCTTTCACAGCATAAATATGAGGTCGTTGCGGCAAATATTGTTGCGGACGTCATAATAGGACTTGCTCCGACTGCGCGTGAATATATGAAGGAGAACGGTGTATTTATAACCTCCGGCATTATAGACGGCAGACAGGAGGAGGTCAAGGCGGCTCTTATCGGGCAGGGCTTTGAGGTTGTTGATATGCAGAGAAGAAAGGACTGGTGGTCCATTGTCTGCAAATAATATTAATGCTTATAAGGCAGGAGAATATAACTTTTATACCGTTGAAACGGCGGGAAAAAGAATTACAATAGGCGGAACATCTGAAAATTTTTCAGAGTCTTACATAAGAACAGCGGCATCCTCGGATGCCGTTATTCTGCTTACGGCAAAACCCGAATTTACCGGAGGTCTTGAAAGGGTTCTTGAAATTAATCCCGATATAGAGGTTTATGCAACAGCGGCGGGACTGCGCAATATAAAGCAGATAGTAAACCGCAAAATCAACGAGCAGCTTATAAAGGACGGTATGGAGCTGGGGGGAATAAGATTTTTTATAACTCCGAATATTTCATGGGTCGATTCGTGTATGGCGTTATATGACGGCATATTGTTTTCCGGCGAGGCGTTCTCGGGCTTTAAAGGCTCAGCGGTCGATTTAAAAAATGAGTTTGAAGAAAGACTTGCGGTTAACAAGGCATTTGTTCTTTCTGTAACAGAAAGGCTTGAAAAGGAAAGCATAACGGCGATTTATCCCGCATACGGCGGCGCTATGCCGCAGGGAACGGTATGTATGAGCGCGTTGCCGGAGGAAGTGTTCAAAATATACCGGAAATGGTGTCATACAGCGAGCACTGATCGAATCAAGGCGGCTGTTATTTATTCAAGCCGGTACGGCTACACAAGGTCCCTTGCAGACAGACTTATCGAAAAGCTGTGGGAGACTTTTGAAGTTTCGGCTTCTGATGTGGATAAAACCGAAAACAGCGCGGTTATAGATATACTGAATACCGCTGATGTTATTATTGTCGGAACCGATACCATTAACCGAAGCGCGCCAAAAAGGATATGGGATGCGGTAACAGGGATCGATATGGTCAACAAGAAGGGAACTCCGTATTTTGTGTTCGGTTCCTACGGCTGGTCGGGTGACGGAACAAAGCTGATAGAAAAAACGCTCGGCACAATGGGCTTAAGGCAGATCATGAAGCCGGTCGAGGTAATACTCAAGCCGGATGACGCTGATTTTGAAAGGCTTGATAAGGCGGCGGAAAGGATTATTGCATATGTTAGTGAGAATTGCGGAAAATGACGAGGATATAAGGAAAATAGCGGAGCTTGCCGCGGTTATATGGCACGAGTTCTTTGTGTCTATTCTTTCGCCGGAGCAGATAGACTATATGGTTGAAAAATTCCAGTCATATCCGGCATTGAAGAATGCGGTAGATAATGACGGCTACAGATATTATATGGCATATGACGGCGACGACCTCTGCGGCTATCTCGGTATACATGACGAGGGCGGAGGTACGATATTTATAAGCAAGGTTTATGTGAGAGTCGACAAGCGCAGACAGGGCATAGCCTCAATGCTGTTGGACAGGCTCAGAACAGACTTCCCGGATGCAAAGAAATGGTATCTTACTGTCAACAAATACAACAGCGGCTCGATCTCTGTATATGAAAAGAGAGGTTTTCGTAAGACGCGGGACCTCGTAACGGATATAGGCGGAGGCTTTGTCATGGATGATTATGTGATGGAGAAGATATTGACCTGATGAAAAATATATTTAAAACAGGACTTATAGACGGACTGCCTATAGCCGTGGGGTATCTTGCGGTATCCTTTTCGTTCGGTATTGCCGCGGTTGCGGCAGGACTTTCGCCGGCAGAGGCGATTATAATTTCCATGACAAATGTTACCTCAGCAGGGCAGTTTGCGTCAATAGGAATAATAACCTCCGGCGGTTCATACATAGAAATGGCGCTTTCTCAGCTTGTTATAAATCTGCGTTACGCGCTTATGGGTATATCCCTCTCACAGAAGCTGGATAAAGCCTTCACACGGCTTCATGCCTTATTATTGGGACACATGCTTACCGATGAGATTTTCGCGGTTGCCGCAAGCCGCCCTCAGAAGGTGCGGCCATTATATTTTTTCGGACTTGCCGCTCTGCCGTATATAGGCTGGTCTCTCGGAACCGCTGCGGGCGCTGTGTTCGGCGCATTGCTTCCGGATAAGCTGTGCTCCGCGCTGTCGGTTTCCATATACGGAATGTTCATTGCTATTATAGTTCCGGCTATGAAAAAAAGCCGGGCATATCTCATAGTAACACTGCTTGCCGTGGCGATAAGCTGCTGTCTTCATTATGTGAAGCTGTTTGCCGGTATATCAAGCGGATTTGCGATTATAATATGCGCCGTTATCGCATCGGCGGCGGGCGCGTTAATATTCCCGGAGAAAGGAGAGGCGCAGGATGAATAGCAGATTTCTTATATATCTTTTTGTAATGTTCATAGTAACGTATCTTATACGCATCCTTCCGCTTACCTTGATCCGCAAAAAAATACAGAACCGCTTTCTACGCTCGTTCCTTGCCTATATACCATATACGGTGCTGGGAGCTATGACCTTTCCGGCGATGTTTTACGCGGTGGGAAATACCGTTGCCGGAATAGCGGGCGCCGCTGTGGCGCTGATCGCCGCATTCTGCGGCGGGGGTCTTTGCACGGTTGCCGCTTTGGCGAGCGCGGCGGTATATGTGGTGCTGCTGATTATGTAAATGCTTTAATATATTGAATTGTTTTATTGAGAAGGTCAGTGGGAAGCTTTTCAATGTAGCTTATATTTCTGCTTACTACATCAAGGGATTTTATATGTTCACACAGAATAACCCCGGTTGTATGTACACGGTTATCCAGCTCTATATGGAGCGGAAACCGGTTGTTTGTGTTTGTTATCGGACACATCAGGCACATTCCTGTACGTCTGAAGAAGCTGTCGTTACTAACGACAACTCCCGGACGTCTTCCTGCCTGTTCGTGTCCGGACTGCGGACTGAAATCAAGAAATACAATATCACCTTGCTTTGGTGTATACATATTACCAAATCTCCTTTCCGGCAGTCTTGCCCCAGTCAAATTGCTCTGCTTTATATTCGCCGTCATATCCGGCAAATATATCATCAAGGGTCAGTTCTTTTTTTTGCTCACATTTTTTTATAATAATAGTATCTCCGTCACGTTCAAGCTGAACAGTATCATTTTCGTTCATTCCTACCGCCAAAAGAAATGCTTTCGGAATACGAATACCCTGACTGTTTCCCCATTTCTGTATAGTTGCCCGCATAATAACAGCTCCTTTCATTCTTTATATCATTAGTATATACAAATGTATATACTTTGTCAAGCGTTTTCTGTAAACTTTTTAAATTTAATTCTTTACAAACTCGTAGAAATATGTTATTATTTAATTGCGACATATATTTAATATTTATAACGAGAATAGGCGTAAGAGTTGTAAAAAACGTACGCTTTGATTATCACGCCTAATTTGTTATAAATGGAATGAATATGTGTCGCAGCATTAAATCAAAGCAGCGTTTTTATGCGCCGCCTATTTGATTTAATGGTGCGGCGCTTTTTTATTCCGACAAAAATTTATTTTCAAGGAGAGTTATGTTATGAATACAGAATTATTGACTTCTAAAATTGCTGATTTATTAATAGATAAAGTTTGTGGACTGAATATGGAAGATATAAGCAAGTGCGTTCAAAACAGTGAGGAAGAAGTAATTAATGAAATACAAGAAGTATTGCGGAACGAGGATTATTCTGATTTTGATGCAATAGAGGAGATTGTGTGTATTTTTGAAAAATATGGATTAGATGCTGGGAGCAGACATGATTTTTAGATAATATTTATTTTTATGAATTTATACAAAATGAATTTTATAAAATTATTGAAAACATAAAAATATAAAAATATATTTTATAAAATTGACAAATAAAACAGCTTGTGATATAATATACATATAAATGTGAAAAGGAGCTGCTTTATTATGATACAGAGAGACGTATACCTTGACCAGTTAAAAAGATTCCGTGAAAAAAATCTGATAAAGGTTGTTACCGGGATACGGAGATGCGGCAAATCCACATTGTTTGAACTGTTTCGGGAATATCTGAAATCGGACGGAGTGACGGAGGAGCAGATAATCTCAATAAATCTGGAGGACGGAGATTACAGGCAGATAAGAAATGCGGACGCACTCTATGATTATGTTAATAATCGGCTTTTAAAGGATAAAATGAATTATGTTTTTCTTGACGAGGTTCAGCAGGCTGAGCAGTTCCAGAGGGCGGTTGACTGGCTCTATGTAAAAAAGAATGTCGATTTGTATATAACAGGCTCAAACGCGTTTTTGCTGTCAGGGGAGCTTGCGACCTTAATTTCAGGAAGATATGTTGAGATAAAAATGCTGCCGTTGTCGTTTAAAGAATATGCTTCGGCTTTTCCCGAAAACAGCAATTACAGCGCTCTGTACATGAACTATCTGCAAAACAGCTCATTTCCGGGAACATTGGAGCTGACGGACAGAAAGGATATACGAATCTATCTTGAAGGTATTTATACTTCAATAATACTGAAGGATGTTGTAAGCAGAAAAAATATTAAAAATACCGCGATGCTCGAAAGCATAATAATGTTTATGTTTGATAATATCGGAAATATATGCTCCTCAACAAAGATTGCCAATACAATGACCTCTATGGGAAGAAAGATAAGCGCGCCTACTGTGGAGGAATATCTGACCGCGTTAAGCGACAGCTATATTCTCTACAAAGCGAGACGTTATGATGTAAAGGGAAAACAATATCTTTCAACCGGAAGTAAGTATTATGCGGCGGATATTGGTCTGCGGTATTTTCTGCTTGGCACAAAGCAGACGGATATGGGTCATATTCTTGAAAACATAGTTTATCTGGAGCTTTTGCGGCGTTATAATGAGGTGTATGTCGGAAAGGTCGGCAATGCCGAAATTGATTTTATCGCGGTAAATGATGAGGGCGCTGATTATTATCAGGTTGCTCTCACTGTAGCAGATGAAAAAACGCTGGCGCGTGAGTTGGCTCCTCTGGAGGCTGCGCATGACCATAATCCTAAATATCTTCTTACTATGGATTATTCACCGATAGTTTCACATAACGGAATAAGACAGATAAATGTTCTGGACTGGTTAATGAAGTAAATACAAAAAATGGGTCTGCATCAAAACTTTGATGCAGACCCATTTTTAAACCTGCTGTCCGTATCAAAGCAGGCACTTTTTAAATATTTCAATTTCAAGCTCCCGTGTTACCTCAAAGGGACATACGAGAACATTTTTTGATTGGATCGTGGTTTTTGTCCACTCTGTCAGCTCCTCTTCGGTAAAGCTTTCCGCCGTGGGAAGAATTTCTCTGAGAAGCGACTTTATTTCATCTATGGATTCCATACCGAGCGCATCAAGATACTGTCTTGTTTTCTGCGGAAGTACAGCGGCTGTTCTTTGGAGATATTCGCCGAGAATAAGTCCGTTTGCTCTGCCGTGGGGGATGTCCTTATAATAGGTGAGGGGATAGCCCATTGAGTGGACTATTGTTGTTCCTGTCTGGGAAATTACTATGCCGCCCAGGGTGGATGCCCACAAAAGCTTTGTGCAGATGTCTTCTGCAGGCTTGCCGCTTTGCAGATATTTTATATTTCTGCCTATAATGCGGAGACCTTCGAGCGCGATATAGTCCGAGGACGGCGAGGAACGCTTATTTGTAAAGCCCTCAAGAAGGTGGCACATTGCGTCGACCGCGGTATCGCGCATAACATGTAAGGGCAGGTTTAAGGTGTAGCGTCCGTCAATAAATGCGGTTTTGTAGAACACATCGGGGGATGAAAAGCTCTTTTTATTCTTATCCCTGTGAAGAGTAAGAATAGAATAAGGAGTAGCCTCCGAGCCTGTTCCGGCGGTGGTAGGTATGCCCGCCATAGGAAGCGGCTTATTTTTATATTTGCCGTTAAAAATATCGTACAGCTCAAAATCACTGCCGTCCTTCGGCTCATTTACAGCATAAACCGCTATCGCCTTTGCTGCGTCCAAAGGTGAGCCTCCGCCTATGCCTATAAGAAAGTCAGCGCCGAATTTGCGCGCCGCCGTTCCGCCCTCTGCTGTTGATTCTATTGTGGGGTTGTTTTCAATTTTATTATAGATAAGATACGGAATATTGTTTTGGGTGAGCACTTCCGTTACATCATCAAGCGCGCCGGACTTTTTGCCGGAGCTTTTTCCTGTAACTATCATTGCTCTTGTACCGAGAATTAAATCAGCGGCATTTTCTTTGAC
>JBJEFT010000169.1:0-2155 GCA_051874315.1 Candidatus Ornithomonoglobus sp. | reverse complement strand
CCATGAGCTCGTCATCAACAGGGCAGCGATTTATTGACACTGCAAGGCTGCTTGATTACGGCTTCATGAAGGCGAATGACAAATACGGCAGTATTTATTATACGGATAAGCGGACCTTTGTAAACGGATATGAAATGCCGACTTTTGAGTACAAGGGCGCAAACCCTCACGCGCTGATAGTGGCAGAGGATCTGGCGTCATACGGCTTTGACGTGTCATATAACGGTGACACACAGACTGTTTATGTCAGATACAATCCGGACAAGTCGGTTTCGCCTATTCCTCTTGAAAAATATAAAAACAAAAACAATAAGAAAGCATGTTCAATTGCAGACGGGACTGTCAGCGTGGTAATTGATGACGGAATAAATCAATACACGCCAACGGATGTTTATAATATAGGCGGATATGTATGCTTATCGGTTGATGAATTTCAGGGCATATACGATTTTGGATGGAGTAATGAGGATAACGCGGCATACATAACGGTATATGATAAGCTTGCAAGGCAGGCGGAGGAGGAAAAGGCAAGGCTGGCGCAGGGACTCACCTCCGGGAGCGCGTATATTATGGATTATGACACGGGAAACGAGCTATTTTCCCTTGACGCGGACACGCAGAAGCCGGTGGCGTCGATTGCAAAAATGATGTCGGTTTATGTGCTGCTTGACGCGGTGAAGAATGGCGAGCTCAGTCTTGATACAGTAGTGCCTATAAGCGAAAATGTATATAATTTATCGCGGGACGAGGACTATAAAATGATGGTGAACCTTGATTATAACGAGAAATACACGCTTGATGAAATGATAGATATGATCGTTATCGACTCCGCCGCTGCGTGTGTTACCGCCTGCGCAGAGCTGCTTTGCGGAAACGAGCGTGAGTTTGCGGAGCGCATGAACGCGAAGGCTGAGGAAATCGGCATAGATTCCGTGTTCCATAACGGCACTGGGGTGTGCACCAATCCCGACACCGATAATGAGGAAAATATGATGTCGGCGCGTGAGGTCGCGGTAATGGCGCGGCGGATGATACAGGATTATCCCGAAATCCTCGAACGCACAAAGCGCGCGTCGGTGGAATTTCACGGCAGCACGTATTACAACCTGAACAAGCTGTTTACCGACTACTATTACAAGGGCGCTGACGGCTTCAAAAACGGCATGACGGACGCGTCCGGCTACTGTATGTGCGGCACTGCGGAAATTGACGGAAAGCGCGTTATCACCGTTACGCTGCCTTCGGCTTCAAATGAAGCGAGATTTACGGACACGATTCAGATGTTTGATTACGGCTTAAGTAAGCTGGGCGCGGACGTAACGGATGCGACGGTAAAGCCGGAGGAGCCGGCGCTAACAGAGGGGGCAGCCGTAAAAATAAATATAGACGGCAATTATGAAATGACGTTTCCGGATCAGCAGCCTGTTGTTATTAACGGCAGGACAATGGTTCCGATAAGGGAGCTCATGGAAACACTCGGGAAGACTGTTGAGTGGAACGGTGAGCAGCAGCAGACCGTTATAAGCGATGACACGGTAACGGTGAAGCTTACAACCGGCAGCAGCGTCATGCTGAAGGAAATTATAAATCCTCTTGACGGCAGCATCACAACAGAGGAGGTAACGCTTGACGAGACTCCGGCGGTTATCAACGACAGAACCTGTCTGCCGGTAAGAGCCGTTGTTGAAGCCTTTGGCGCGGCGGTGATATGGGAGGCGGAAACAAATACGGTTCTGATTATTGCGGGCGTTTGCTGAGAAATGTTAATAAACTGAATGGAGGATGAAAAATGTTTAAAAGGATTATCAGCTTAGCGGTTACATTAACAATGCTTGCCGCCCCGGTAGTGATGCCGCGCGCGGCAAAGGCGGCAGGCGGGGATTTTATAATTCCGGTAGACGATATGCCGGAGGCGGGAGCGGACGGATTTATTGTGCCGCTTAAGGAGCCGCTGCCGGAGGCGGGAGCAAACGAATTTATCGCGCCGATTGAAGCGCCTGATCCAAATGCGACTGTTATACATACAGCGGAGGAATTGGCGGCAATTACAAAGGGCAGTTACGTTCTGGCAAATGATATTTATCTTGATGAGTATAACGGCGGGGTATGGACTCCGATTACCCCAACGGGAGAGGTTACTCTTGATGGTCAAGGG
>JBJEFT010000168.1:0-2156 GCA_051874315.1 Candidatus Ornithomonoglobus sp. | reverse complement strand
CCTTCTTTAACAATGGAAATTCACAGTCATTATAATCATACTCTGTAATATATTCCATACCCACATAGCTAGTCAAAGCATTTCCTTTTTTATTTGTCAAAGCCTGATGAAAGGTTATTTCGCCTGTTTCTGCCATCTGAAGCAGTCTGTGCTTGTAATTATGTTCTATATTAAGCTTGCGTAGGAGTCCGTTCCTGTAAAGATATATTCTGCTGTCGCCTACAGAAATCCAATACAACCTCCATGCATTGACAACAGCGCAAACAAGTGTTGTTCCACCGTCGGATAATTCTGCTAGCGACTCATTCGCATAATTCATTGACTCAATAAGCGCCATATTAACATTATTGCCTACTGTCTTTTTATAACATTCGACAAATTTTTCCGCGGCGAGCTTTGAGGCGGCTTTACCGTTTTCATAGCCGCCCATACCGTCCGCGACAATAGCCAATGCGCCGGGCTCACATTCATTGTAGTCATACAAATCCGAATAAATATAATGATCCTGCTGCTCATTGCGCTTACCTATATTCCGGGCAGCTTCAGCTATTATTTTTTTCGGTAACGGTCTTTTTATCTCCGGTTTCATCGCCTATAACATTAACCCGAGTGTTCCGATAGCACTGAGAAGTCCGAATACCGTAAGCAAGGACATCAGTATTATGTTTAGCAGTATCGATATGATGATATAAACAACCACTGCACCGGCACTTGTTCCGCCCTTTCCGACGCATTCCTGTTTTCTGTGATCATAGGAAAGTCCGCTGCACTCATCATATTTCTTCTCTATATGCCGCTTATATATTGCATTGCCAAACATACCCATACACACCCATAATGCTATTGCCAGAATGCCTCCGATAAACCATCCAACTATAGGGATAAAGCAGATAAAAGTAATCGCCCATGAGATAAGTACCAGAAAGAGAGTATTCAGATACATTTTTCTGTACATCATCCAGTATGCTCCAAGGAAAAAGCTTGCCCAGTTCCATGATATGTGCTTTCCGGACATATTCATCATAGAGAACTTCTGATCATAATAGTAAATATTATTCTGGATAAGCGCCTGCATAAATTCGTCCATTCTGCCGTTTGTGAGATAGCCGGTCTGCATACTGCCGCCCTGCATCTGCGGCTCGGCAGGTGATACAGACGTTTCCGGTGTCTTGACACGTCTGGGAAGCACTTCTTTCCTCAGCTCCTGTTTTGACCTCGATTCTGTTTTTTGATTCTGATACTTTTGCTTGGAGCTCTCTGCGTTTACATATGGTTTTCTCACCTGAGCATAACTACCCTGCGGCGGATTGCTTCTTTTTGCCATGCCATTTCTGTAAGCACTGTGCTGCATATTCGCGATTTCTTTTATATCTTTGAAATGCTTTCCGCCCGCAATACAGCCCTTTGTATAACAGCCGTTATTTTCCTCCCAACACCGCATATGGTGAACAACACCGCACTGCGGGCAGGTTGTTGTCGCGGCATTTTCTTTTATTTCCTTTCCGCATGCCGGACATACCTTAGCTTTTGTAGTCTTTGCCATGATCTAACCTCTTTTCTTTAATTAATATATTCATCCTTAGTCACTCCGCTCTTTGTATCGAACAGCTTCGGTTCCTCTGGATTGCTTGCATTGATAAATTCTATATTCTTTTTATCTACTGAAATACTGATACATGCCTCATCCGAAATGACTCCTCTGTTATTACCGTCTGTAGTTATTCTATACAACTTCTGTCCGTCCGAGTTATTGATATAGTATATATATCCGTCAACAATCTTGAATTCTGCTGCCGAATCATCCGTTATAAGAACCTCGTCCGCGCCGTTTTTGGCTGAAGTACTATATATTTTCCCGTCCTCACTCTTTATATAATAGAGACGACCACCGTCCTTTAAAAGACTGTCACATGAAACACTCTTGAAGCATTCAACAGAACCAAAGAGATTTCTGCGATATATACGATCATACTGCCCCTGATTTATATAGAAGGTGTTTGTATTAAGAGTAAGCACCACACCGGCAATAACAGCCGCCGCCGCGACTCCGATGAGGATTTTAATGATTGTTTGTCGCTTTTTATTGCCTTTTTTTAGACCCGTCACGCTATCCTGAAGCTTTTCATAAGCCTGCACCTTTTCAATAAATTTTCTAG
>JBJEFT010000167.1:0-2157 GCA_051874315.1 Candidatus Ornithomonoglobus sp. | reverse complement strand
TGGATATAGAACAGACCTTCCGCAGCTTGGGTATACGCGGCATGAGCGAAAGTGATGTTGAGAATATCGGCAATATCGTCAGAAACGGTCTTGACAGCTCGCTTAAAACAGTTACCGATTACATATCCGACGCGAAGAAATTGGCAGAGGAAACGGCTTTTGATAAGGCTGTAGAGGACTATGACCGGAACTACATCGAAAAAGTAAACGACTATATCGCGCAAGCCGCAAGGGACGGCAGATACACCGAGGAAGAACTCGATATACTGACAGAACATATGTTCATGTCCTACCTTGACCCGATAGACGGTCTGTTAAAGCAGCGTATGAGCCAAGTACAGCGTGATTTGATAGAAGCCGACAGGCGCGACAGCTCCAATCCGTTCATGAAAGGAGAAAGCTTTGAGGAGGTCAAAAAGCGTGAGCAGCGTATAAACGAGGCAAAGGAAAAGCTGGGCAAGACCAAGATAAGCAAGCTTTTCACAAATACTCTGCATAAGGAAAATTCCAACTCGCAAGACTTTATGGCCGCGGTGGATGAAATAGCAGAGCGATTCGGCTACGAAACTGTAAACAACAAGGATGATTTTGCGGCTGCGATGTCGTATGTGGATAAATACGGGGCGGAACAGGTCGAGACAGAACTGCGCCAGAAAATTGATGACGGCTTACAGTGGACCGAAAAGGACACAATGAAGATGATAGCCGCGAAGGCGCAGTACGAATATATGTCAGAGAACGCCTCAACATACACAGAACGGCACAAATATCAGGAAGCCGCCGCCGATCTGGCAGCAGACACAAGCGAGGTACTGCGGACAAACGGACGTGCCATTCAGGCTCTTGCGATAATGAACAGTATCACACCTGAGGGACAGATCATAAAAGCTGAAAAGCAGATCGAAGCGCAGCGCAACGAGGAAGTAAAAGGTCGCTCCGACGCCGAGAAAGTAAACCGCGATATAAAAGCCGCCGAAGCTGCAGCGCGCCGCGCAAGGCGTGAATACGGCAGAAATGAAGCCAACGACGCGGCAATGAAAAGGCTCGAAAAAGAGGCGGCGGAATATAAACAGAAATCCCGACAGCTTGAGAATGAGATTTTTGAGCTTGAGGGAAGCCTCCGCCGTATGCGCGCCGAATACCCCGAAAGGGATATAGACCGCGAGGAGCTCGCGGACGCGCGCGATACCAACAGACAGGCACAGGACGAAAAGGCGGAGGCTGAGCGAAGCGAAGCGGAGATACGCGAGGAGATACGCCAGATCAACTCCGAAACAGAGAAGCTCAGCCGTCAGCGTGAGAAAATAGAGCAGTGTATACCGGAGCTTGAAAAGCAGTTTGACGAGGCGGAGAAGCAGCTAAATTCAAAATATGCCGATAAGAAGGAAGCTCAGAAAAAATACGACGCGGTCAAACAGGCTCTTGACGATGTAAAAAACGAGCTCAAAAAGACCAATGACCGTATAAAGCGCCTTGAAAATAAAACAGCAGAGAATAAGCAGAAGATAGGCATAACCAACGAAATGTTGGGTGACGCGCAGAAGCTTGAGGCGGATATGCGTCCAGAAGCCGAGGAGGTTGAGCGCCGCCTAAAAGAAAAGCGCCGCGAGCTTGCTAAATACCGCAAAGAGTATAAGCAGCGTATCAAAAATGCGCTGCGGCTCCGTGAGCTTAATACTCTTTCACCTCAGGCAAAGGCTGCACAGGACGCGCTTGAGGCAGTCTACAAAAAGTACGGCTTGCCGTATGTATCGGCTGAAACAAAAGGCATGATAGACAATACCCTGTATAATTTGCAGCTCTTTAAGGACGACCCGGCAGCAATCATTGAGATAATCATGGAGAACTCCCGGTACCGCAATACCGGAACAGACCCCGTACTGAAGAAAAATCTCGAATGGCTCGGCAGAGTGCAGGGAGTTCAGATACTTGAAGATGTCGCCGTAAATCAGCTTATAGGAATGATTTCCGACAGCGCAAAGGTAAGCATTGGCAAAAAAGCCGGTTCGCTCATGCGTCAGAACATGCTAAGCGCTCCGGCAACGTGGATACGCAATGTCGTTACCAATCTGTACTTCAACGGCTGGGACAAACGTTCGTCAAACTATTTCGGCCGCCTGTTTGATTATCTCGTATCCTCCCGCATAGCTGGAGCGG
>JBJEFT010000166.1:0-2164 GCA_051874315.1 Candidatus Ornithomonoglobus sp. | reverse complement strand
GCGTGCCAGCTCCCCTTTTATGGGAGCACAGCAGAGCGCTAAACAATAATTTATTTTTCTATAAACTCGACACCGTAAGGAGGAAGTGTTCCGCTGAACTCCTTGCCGGATATGAGGGATTTTCCTGTTACCGGAGCGGTTGTTTCGGTATCATTGTTATTGAGCACAATCGTACAGTTATCCCGCTCAATTATTTCTATGCCATATGGCGCATCGATGGGAGTAATTCCGGCATTGACTGAAATGTATCTCACAAGCTCTTTAAGCGCCTCCTGCGATAAATCGCAGCCAACATAATATACCTTGCCTTTTCCGCATTTATTTACGGTAACGGCGGCCTTGCCCGCAAAATATCGATTGGAATATGTGCAGAGTGTTTTCGCTGTTTCCGGCTTTATAATATCACACCAGATTTCAGCATCTGATTCTATAAGTCCTGTAACATGAGTAGTTTTTCTGAGCGGATCAAACTCCTCAACCTCAATTCCGGCAAGCTCACGGAAGGCGCAGGGGAGGGTGGTTGTGAAAATGTTGTTTTCACGGTTTCTTGTGCCGCTTCTGAAGGTAGTAACAAGCGTTCCGCCGTTTCTGACATATTCGGTAACCTTTCTTATTTCCTCCGGGTCAACAATGTTGTAGGCGGGCATATAAACAACCTTGTAGCGTTCATAATCACCGATTGAAACAGCCGTGCTTATATTGAGGTCCGCGTTTGCCTTGTAGTAGGAATACAGGAGATTTTCATAGTTGAAGCTCCGCTGATGGCGCTTTATATCGTGCGCCCATACATTGTCATAGGTGCGCACGATAAGCGCGTCATAATTATTCCTTTTGCCGACGATGTATTTTTCAAGCTTTTTCATTTCCTCTCCGGTACGCTGTATTTCATAGTAGCGTCTGCGCGGAATGCCGTCATGGTCAAGGATGCCGTACCAATACTGCTCCATGCCATAGTGAAGCGCCTTGAAGCGGAAATACATAATGCCCTCACCGCCGTGCGCAAGCGCCTGGTATGCCCAAAGCCGTATCTGTCCCGGCTCGGGATTTATGCCCATGTGGTCCCAACCCGCCGGTCCTGACTGCTCTTCGGCAATGACAAAATTTTTATCCTTAACGCCGCGCATTATCTCATGCGCCATTGCCACATATTCGTATTCAGACGCGCCCCACTGATTATCGGGATAGTTATCCCACATCACGAAGTCAAGGTCCCTTGCGAGGTCATAATAGTCCATTTCCGCGGTATGTCCCATGAGGTTGTGCGATACGGGCTTATCAGTGTATTTCTTTATTATATCTATCTGCATTTTCTGGTAGTCCACCCACGAATCCGAGGAAAATCGGCGGAAATCCAGGTCAAGCGACGGATTGTGTGACCGGCTCTGCGCGTTCTCCGGCTCGCAGGAATTGTACTTGGGGAGAATTATATCGTCAAAGGACGAATAGCCGAGACTCCAGAAAACAGTTCCCCATTTTTTATTAAGATTTTCGATTGTGCCGTATCTGTTCTTAAGCCAGACGGCAAAGGCTCTGCGGCAGCTTTCGCAGTAGCAGCGGGTCGAGGAGTGACAGCTGAATTCATTGTCTATCTGCCATGCGATAACGTTTTTGTTGTCGGCGAAATGCTTAGCCATTTCCTCTGTGATTTTCGCGCTTCTGCGGCGGTATGCCTCATTATTTGCGCAGCCCTCGCGGCGGCTGCCCCAGCCTTCGGGTCTGTCGTAGCGGTCGCGCTGCAAAATATCATATTTGTTCGCAAGCCACTTAGGCGGTCCTGCGGTGGGCGTGCAGAGAATTGTCTTTATGCCGTATCTGCCGAGAAGCTCGATCGCATCGTCAAAAAGGGTAAAGTCAAATTTATCCTCCTCCGGCTCCATAATTCCCCATGCAAAATCCGCCATGCGAACCGTATTGAAATTTGCGTCGCGCATAAGTCTCGCATGATTTTCCCATTCGCTTCTGTCCCAGTGCTCGGGATAATAGCATGCTCCGTATATCATAATGGATCCCTCTCTTAATTCTTTTTTAAATCAAAGACCGTAACGCTGTATGCCTTTAACGTATAGCTTCCGTTAAAAGCGTTAAGCTCATGTCTTGCCGGATATATATTTTTCGGTGTGGTGTGTGAGTTTTCAGCGTCAAGCGCTGCCGAAAGCTCATGTAC
>JBJEFT010000165.1:0-2166 GCA_051874315.1 Candidatus Ornithomonoglobus sp. | reverse complement strand
CCGTACCCGCGGTGGTGCGCCCCTTTTGACTCCTTAACTATGATAAGTATACCATAGCGAAAGTATTTTGTCAAGGATAAATAATAAAGAGGGGCGGTTCTCCTGCGAACAGGAAAACCGCTCCTCCGTGCGTTTTTGCTGTATAGAATTAATTCTTATGCCAATCTAATATTTCATTTGCTGCGTTGGAATTTTTGGTGATCACGCCTCCCGCCTGGGCGCCGTTCCAGTTCTGCAGTGAATAATACTGAACAGTAGAATTCATATTGGGAAGGGAAGCGGGGTCGGCGCATTTTATTTCTTTTCTGAAGCTTGCAGCCTTCATTTCGGGTTTTATAAATGTTTTTTTCATCTCATTATTCCCCCTCTGTATCTTCATTCACTGTCGATGAAGCCGCTGCCGATGCTGCTTTATATGTCGAATCATCCTCTGCGCCCGTACCGCCGTCATATGTGATGCCGTCCTGTGATAAATTAAAACCCGCATGCGCCGAAACGCTGATTGTGCTTGAATCTATCTCCTTCGGAATCTTATAAATACCGTAGCCGAACACTATGCCGCCATCGCCGCTGGCAGTCGGCAGAGTTTCACCCCAGTTAATCTTCCAGATACCTGTTATGGTTTTGCCATTCTCGCCGGACTGCGTTGCAGTCCACCTTATCGAGTCGTATGGAGCCAAAGTATCCGGAATCGGAAGAGTGGCTTCAAACAGCATATAATACATACCGTTTTCCGCCGTGACATGGGATCGTGTTCCCTCAGTGTCTGTCGGGTCGTCTATATACGTTGCCGCGTATTTCAGGCGCGTTGCATCGGTTCCCTCACTTTCGTTTTCACCTATTACCGCGTCTGTGCCGTTGCTGTAAATCAGGTCCCAGCCTGTAAAGGTTTTGCCCGCTACATCAGACGGAGAATTGATCGCTCCGGCATTATTAGAGTTTGCATTGCTTGTTATTGTAACAGATGACGTACCGTCCTCGCCTTCAACCTGATTCATTACAAATTCACGGATTGTTCCGAGACGTGAGCTGTTCACCTTATTGCCGCCGAGCAGTGCGTCCCCTGTATCTTGGTCTGCTGTTGTGCCATAGTCATAGTATTCACGAAGAACCGCTCTGTTGTATACACGAAGATTTGCGATATATGTCGTAGCCATGGAAGGCTCTCTTACAGGGAATGTTACAGTCTTGTCCACAGAACTGCCTGTAGTTATCGTTGGTGGATTGATTTTTATTGCTCTGTAATATCCGCCCAACGTAGTGCCTGTTCCGCCAAGATTTCTTGAGCTTACAATAACTTGTGTAGGATAACTATCTGCGCCGGATTCCTTTACGTTGATCTGTATGGTAGGATTCAGATCATCGAATATGATCTGCATTCTGTACCACTTACCGCACTCGATCAGGTTGGCGTCGCAGACCTTCTGATAATTCTCGTTGCCGTACCATGAGTTGATGCCGGCTTCGCTTATCGTTATCGTGTTTCCGACAGTCTCAGTGCTGCTTTTTGAACCGGTCAGATATACGGTAGCGTAGCTTCCCTTCTTCGGCAGATAGAAATCAAATTCGGTATAGCTTGTTACACCCTTATATTCGGTACTTCCATCGAGAATATATGGCATTATATTAATTGAGTCCGGACCGGGAGTTGGGGTTGGACTGACATTCGGATCAGGTGTCGGAGGCTGCATTTCTTTCATATAATTAATATATTCTCCTGCATCCGAAGCAACTCCAACAGCATAATAATCACCGGGCGGAGGTGTAAGGTTGGGTGAGGTCTGATTAAACAGCCATGCACCCGATAGATTCCTATCCTCAACCACTGCGTCAACCGGTACCGGCTCCTGCGCGGGAACGCTTGACGGAGTAACCAGACTGTCATCAAGCGCGATCTTTGTCGCGGTGATATTGTCAAGATACGCGTAATGCTCAGTGTTCTCACCGTTGACATCATTTTCTTTGAGCTTATTATCCCACTTGTTGGAGGCGATTATAAAGCCGTTCCATGAAGAGTACTGCGGAATAGTTGTTGTCATTGTTTTAGCAGCATTTGTAACGCTGTTTGTAACGGTGAAGGTCACAAGACAGTTATAGAAATCCACTTCAGCGTCCACATGGAAGTAGTTGTACGCATTTGCTGTCAACGGTAACTCAAGGTCATAG
>JBJEFT010000164.1:0-2167 GCA_051874315.1 Candidatus Ornithomonoglobus sp. | reverse complement strand
AACGCCGTCTGCAATCGAATCAGCCTTTCCGCCTATGTACATACCGCAGCCCGCGTTGAGAAGAATTATATTTCTTCTTGCTCCCTGCTCACCCTTGAAGATACTGAGCGCGATTTCAGCGTTATCCGCGCCTGTGCCGCCCTTAATATCCTCAATTGTGCCGTATTCCATGCCGTAGTCATGCGGGTCGATTTCATATTCGAGAATTTCGCCGTCTTTGATTTCGCTTACAAAGGTCTTGCCTGTGATCGTAACCTCGTCCATGCCGTCCGAACCGTTCACGATAAGAGCCTTTGTCGCTCCCATGTTCTTCATGCAGTATGCAAAAATTCTTGCGGTATCGCGGCTGAATACGCCTATAAGCTGATGCTTTGCGTTTGACGGGTTTGAGAGAGGTCCGAGCATATTGAATATTGTTCTGATGCCCAGCTCACGTCTTACTCCCGCGACATTTTTCATTGCGCCGTAAAACTTCTGCGCGTTCATAAAGCCGAAGCCAACGTCGTTAATGCACTCCAGAACCTGCTCCGGTGAGAGCATGATGTTTACTCCGAGCGCCTCAAGCAGATCTGCCGCGCCGCTCTTTGAGGATGCCGCGCGGTTGCCGTGCTTTGCAAGCTTAACGCCTGCCGCAGCGCACACAAACATTGAGGTTGTCGAAATGTTAAAGCTGTTTGTGCCGTCGCCGCCTGTTCCGACAAAATCTATGTAGTCGCCCCCCGGCGCTATCTGCGCGCCCTGTTCCTTCATTGCCATACATGACGCCACGATTTCGTCAACTGTCTCACCCTTAATGCGCAGCGCGGTAAGATATGACGCCTTCTGAGCGTCTGTTGCCTCGCCCGTAAGCATAAGCGTCATTGCCCGTCCCGCTTCTTCATTTGTGAGATCCTTGCCATCAACTAATTTTGCTATTATATCCTTCATTACATTATCCTTTCCGTCGGCGGAACTCATCCTCCGGCTGTATAATACTATATTTATCTACATTATATTATATCACACAATATCGGATTTGTAAATCACTTTATTTGAGAAAATTGACATTAGCCCGAATATATTTTATGATTTTTGGAGAATACAAAAGAAAAGGAGTAGTTGATCATGAAGATAACAGATAATTTGATAAAAGGGTATGAGGAATATATTATTAATGAAGAAAAAGCGCAGGCGACCGTAAAAAAATACGTTCATGATGTCGAGGCGCTGGCAGAGTGGCTTGGCGGAAGGGATGCCGATAAGGAGCTGATGCTGGAGTATAAGGGGCATTTGCGTGAATTATATTCGCCCGCGAGCGTCAATGCCGCGATTTCGTCGCTGAACAGCTTTTTCACCTGCTGCGGCGCGCAGGAGCTGAAGCTGAAAACAATAAAGATACAGCGTCAGATATTTGCAAGCAGCTCAAAGGAGCTGAAAAAGAACGAATATGTAAAGCTGCTCAAAGCCGCAAAGAAGAATGGCGACAGGCGGCTTTATCTTATCATGCAGACAATATTTGTAACCGGAATAAGAATATCGGAGCTGAGATTTATAACGGCGGAGGCGGTAATGAGCGGAACCGCGGTTATAGATTGCAAGGGAAAGCTGCGCAAGGTGTTTATTCCGAAGGATATGTGCAATATACTGAAAAAGTATATAAAGGATATGGGAATAAAAAGCGGCAGTATATTCATAACGCGGAACGGCAATCCAATGGATCGCTCGAATATAAGCAAGGCAATGAAGAAAATAGCGGAGCTTGCAAAGGTTGTTAAGGAAAAGGTGTTCCCGCACAATCTGAGACATCTGTTTGCGAGGACATATTATTCGGCATATAAGGATATTGTAAGGCTTGCAGATATTTTAGGTCATTCAAGCGTGAATACAACAAGGATATATACAAAGGAAAGCGGCGAAGTCCACCGTAAACAGCTGGAGAGCCTGAATCTGATTTACTGCTGAAAAATACTACATAATCGATATTATGTGGTAAATGTATATAGATAACTATAATAATTATAACATTGTAGCCTTTTTTTGTCAATGTTTTTTTGGATTTTTATTCAAAAAATATTTAGATATGCAAATCAGACCAATTGCATTTTGATTTGGTTTGTTTGCTGTGCCTTTTTGTAAATTATTGTTTATACGCTCTGCTGTGCTCCCATAAAAGGGGAGCTGGCACGCG